>JAQBUS010000003.1 GCA_027623875.1 Pseudomonadota bacterium | reverse complement strand
CCCAAGGAATATTTACAAAGAGCTTTCTGGAATTTTCAGGTGCAGCTATCTCTAATCACCGAATAAAACACGCCGCCATAAATGATAAAAAATATAAGAACGTGTTCGATGCCATCGAAGAAACATATGGAGTTCCTCGGGGAATTCTATTGGCATTTTGGGCATTGGAAACAGATTTTGGGGCCGTTCAAGGTAATTACAATACTTTGAATGCTTTAATTACACTTAGCCATGACTGTAGGAGGCCAAAGCTCTTTCAGCAGCAGTTATTCGGAGCCTTAGAGTTATTTAAAAGAAATCAGTTTGATGTAAGGAATACTAAAGGGGCCTGGGCTGGTGAAATAGGCATGCTCCAAATGCTACCCTTGGATATTTTAGAAAATGCTCGCGATGGTGATAATGATGGGTTAATTGATATAATAAAATCGCCTGCAGATGCTCTATATTCGACAGCCGAAACTTTGATTTCGATGGGTTGGAATTCGAACCAACCCTGGATGCAAGAAGTATCGGTGCCAGCACATATGGATTGGTCCCTAACTGGTTTAGATAAAACTCTACCAATCAAAGACTGGATTCAAATGGGCGTAAAAGCACGCTCGGGCAATTTTCAGTCTGGAGTAGAAAGTTCAATTATTTTACCAATGGGTAGAAAGGGGCCAGCATTTATTACTTACCCTAACTTTAATGTCCTTTTCGAGTGGAACAAAAGCTATGTCTATGTTACAACAGCAGCCTATTTCGCGACTCTTCTCTCCGGTGAAGAAAAATATACAGTTGGATCTCCAATTCCAGCACTTTCGTTAGATCAAATGAAAATGTTGCAAGAAATATTGAAAATATTAGGTTACAATATGGGAGAAATAGACGGAATTCTTGGGGCAAAAACCCGTGCAGCAGTTAGAAAAGAACAAATAAGAAACGGGTTACCAGCGGATAGTTGGCCTACCAGAATCTTGTTAGAAAAATTAAGTTAATTTATTGTTTTCAAAGCTCACACGCAGGTTATTTCTATATAGTTTAGGCCACTAGTCTTTCAGCTTTTTTCAAGTCTACAGATACCAACTGGCTAACGCCTAGCTCGCCCATTGTAATCCCAAAAAGACGGTCCATTCTGGACATAGTTACTGCATGATGAGTAATTATGAGAAAACGGGTTTCTGTTTGACGAGTCATCTCGTCTAACAGGTCACAAAACCGCGTCACATTAGCGTCATCTAAAGGAGCGTCCACCTCATCCAAAACACAAAGTGGCGCTGGATTTGCCAAAAATACAGCAAAAATAAGTGCTAGCGCCGTTAACGTTTGTTCTCCCCCGGACAAAAGTGAAAGAGTCGATAATTTCTTTCCAGGTGGTTGACACATAATTTCTAAACCCGCATCTAATGGATCTTCACTCTCCACCATTACGAGCTTCCCCTCTCCTCCATTGAAAAGATGCTTAAATAAATTACCAAAGTTTTCATTAACCTGTTCGAAAGCTGTCAATATTCTTTCTCTACCTTCTCGGTTTAGCGATGAAATTCCTGAGCGCAGTTTTCGGATTGCCTCGTCTAGGTCATCTTTTTCTAACTTAAGCGTATCGTGCTCTTCCTGGACTGCTTTGGAGTCTTCTTCTGCTCTTAGATTAACAGCCCCTAAGGAATCTCTTTGTTTCCTTAACTTATCAAGAGACTCCTCAAGTTTGTCTGCACTAGGCAAGCCGCTCGGATCTAAACCTAGTTGTTCTAGCAACTCTTCAGGTTTGTAGCCCTGCTCGTCGATTATTCTTTGCGACCATTGATCGAGAACAATTAGTGCGGATTCTAAGACAACTTCTGATCGAGCTCTCTGCTCACGAGCTTCCGAGGCTTTTCGTTCAGAGTTGCGTTCGTCTTCCAGGGCTAACCGCAAATGAGTTTCAGCAGAAACAAGATTCGCAGATGCCTTAACCGCTTTATGCTCTGCTAATTCTAAATGGGACTTTAATTGATCGCGCTGCATAGCTATCTGGTCAGGACGCTCCAGAGATTTACTTAGTTCCATTTCCATGGAACTTTCCCTGAGTTTCATTTGTTGTGACCTTTCTTCAGCTGTTTGCAACCTTGCTGTCCAGACACCCATGAGCTGTTCAATATCTATCAGCCTAGCACATCTAACTTCTTCTTCTTTTCTAAGCTCTTCAGACATCGACCTCTTGGTAATCATATCTGTCCTTGCTTTATCCACCTTCTCTTTCAATTCATTTGCCTGAAACCTAACGACCTCTAAACTTTCAAGAGAGCTAAGAGTCTCCCGTACTTCTGAAATCCTCTTTCTCGTAGTCAAAGCTTCTTGATTATTTCTAGCAACAGACAGTAGAAAGTTTTCTACTCGACCTAATGACACACTTTTTTCGCTTTCAGAGTTACTCATTGCTCGATTAGCAAGTGTCATAAGCCTATCAGCCTCCTGTCTGGAAACCCTAGCAACCTGATCCGCAAGCGTCAGCTTTTGAAGCTCTTCTAACAGAACGTTATGAGCTTGCTTAGATCCCACAGACTCGGAGCTCACACGTTCTGACTCTTGCTTCAGCTCTTCCAGTTTATTTAACTGCTGCAAACGTATCGCAGATGTCGACGAGGCGTCTGCAGCTTCAATTTTAAAACCATCCCAACGCCATAGGTCTCCCTCTTTTGAAACAATCCTTTGACCGGGCTTCAGCTTAAGCTGCATTTCCATCCCAACCATTTTATCAACCACCCCGACCTGCGAAATTCTCCGAGCGACTGCACCAGGGGCCTGAACATAATAAGAAAGTGGTTCTGCATTATCAGGAAGTGACTGAGACTCTGGATATTCATCAAATTTCAACCAGCCACTTCCATTTTGATTGTCCAAAACTGGATTGCGTAGCTCATCTTGAAAAGCGGCCCCCAGAGCCAACTCATATCCTTTCTCAACTTTAATTTGGTCTATAAGTTGTTCCGAATCTGCAGTATCCCGCTCCAACAATCTAGCCAATGAATTCACCTCAGCGCGAAGGGCGTTGGAATTTCCTTGGGATTCAGAGGAAACTATCCGAGCCTGAGCCTCCCTGGTTTGTATTTCATTTCTCAGAGAATCTATTACCCCAAGCTCTTTATCGACCTGCTCGAATGCAGCTTTTGCATCCTGGAAGTTCTTTTCTGACTTAGTGAAATTAAGTTCTGCACCTTCAACATTTGATCGAGAAAGCTCTAGCTCAGAATTGGATTTCTTTTCCTCCTCGACGACCCTAACTAAAGTCGCATTCAAATCCTCAAACAATCTATCCGCAGCCTGATGTTTAGCTGACAGGCGAGCAACGCCCTCATTTTTTTCAGAAAATTCCGCCTCAAACTGTTGAAGTTTTACCGAAGAAGACCGGGCATGTTCTATAACTTCGGCAAGTTTTTTTTCATAACTGCCAGAAACATCCTGAAGTTTAGCCCTTTCAGTCTTTAAGCCTTCTAAGGTTTCATAAGCATCCGAGTTCAGTAACGACTCCCTACTAAGATCAACTTTTAACTGCTTTAGAGCTTCAGTTAAGTTAGAGATTGCTTGAGTCGCCTGAAATTCCTTATCCTTTAAAGCTTCCATGTCAGCTTTAAGTCTCTGAAGAGATAATATTGTCGTAGATTCCTCTTCTTTCAGAGCTGGTAAGTTAATTTCACTTAGTTCCCTAATTTCTCTATCTCTCTCAGCGGATTTATTCGTTTCACTGGCTAAATTTAGAGATATATTTAGAGAGCTGTCTGCCCTTAACCTAGAATCCTCTGCTTCATTCCATCTACGGTAAAGCAATTTTCCTTCGAAATTTCTAATATCATCGCCAATCTCCCTATATCGTATTGCCTGCTTTGCCTGTCGAGACAGTTGCCCCAATTGAGTCAAGAGCTGCTCTAAGATATCATCTATTCGCGCGAGGTTTACCTCCGCTCCAGATAATTTAAGTTCTGCCTCATGGCGCCGTTGATATAGTCCCGAAATTCCAGCGGCCTCTTCTAGTATACGTCGCCTTGATTTAGGTTTAGAATTAATTAATTCTGAGATTTGCCCTTGTCGTACTAAAGCTGGGGAATGAGCGCCAGTTGATGCATCAGCAAAAAGCATTTGAACATCTCGAGCCCTGTAATCTTTACCGTTAACTTTGTATGCAGAACCTGAATCTCTAGTAATTCGTCTCAGAACATCAAAACTATCAAACTTATCAAATTCTCTGGGAGCCGATCGATCAGAATTATCGATCTTTAAGGCAACTTCAGCAAAATTCTTTGCTGGGCGGGATGCCGCCCCAGCAAAAATAACATCATCCATCTCACCGCCTCGTATCGCAGACGGTCTATTTTCACCCATAACCCACCGCAATGCTTCGAGTAAATTTGACTTACCACACCCGTTGGGGCCCACCACTCCGGTTAACCCATCTGAAATTATTAAATCGGTTGGGTCAACAAAGCTTTTAAAGCCATTTAATCTCAATTTAGAAATTCTCAATTTAACTACTCTCAAAGAAAACTTTATTTGGTCTGCTGCATTCAAACTTTACTTTTAAATGCTAAGCACATTATCTAGAAAAAACAACTAGAATGTACACCATATATTGAATTCTTAATCATTAATAAGAGTAATCCAATGATATTTTATTTATGTGTTAAAAATTCTCTTGACGATTTGTTATAGCTAAGCGCATTGTATAAAACAAGGTTCTGTAGGGTTGTACAAACAACCTGAGATCAAATGGGAATTAGGTGAGAGCGACCCAAATCGGGACTCAAAACCTGAGCCGCCCCCGCGACTGTAAGCGGTAAGTATTTGTTGACACGCCACTGAGCTTAGCTTGGGAAGGCCAATAAAATGCCACGACCCGCGAGCCAGGAGACCTGCCTTGTAAAGGACAACCAACCCGTCGGGTGAGACGGTCAAAGGAGAGAAAAATGAGACATGACGCCAAAGTTATAGCACAAACAACTGTCCATACGGGCATAGACTGGGACATAGCAGGCATTTCTTCTGCTATGATGTTAGGAGTATTCCTAATCTTTTCTTCTGGATTTGTACAAGCCACAGTCGTACATGACTCCGCTCATGATTTAAGGCATACCATGGCATTTCCCTGCCACTAACTTAAATTATGTTTAAAAATATTATTACGTGTGCAGTTTTTGCTGGTGCATTTTCTGGTATTATAAGCTCTATTCTTCAACTGTTTTTAGTCTCACCACTATTGTTTGAAGCCGAGCTTTATGAGTCAGGAATGCGCGTGCATTTTAACCCTTTAGGCTCGCCAGAAAGCCCAGCAGGTGCACCAAACCTTTGGGATAACCCGGCAAGGCACTTAATGACATTAGGCTTTAACCTTGTAACCTTCACGGGTTTTGGGTTTTTACTTACAGCTGCATTTGCATTGCTCGAACGCAAAAACTACATAATAAAAAAAGAACAGGGAATCATTGGTGGGCTTTGCGGTTTTTTAATTCTTTACCTTGTTCCTACAATTGGCTTACCCCCAACACTGCCAGGTACAATAGAAACAATAGTTGAAACTCGACAAGTTTGGTGGTTAAGCGCTGTAGCTCTAACTGGTACTGGCATATTTATCCTAATTTTTCAAAAAACAACGCCAGCAATAATTCTTGGAATACTTTTTCTCATTCTTCCACATCTATTTGGATACCCAGAAGGAGAAATTTATTATGGAGTAGCACCGCCAGAATTAGCAGGAAAATTTTCGGCCAGATCTTCAAGTGTAGGGTTGATATCTTGGCTGATACTCGGGCTTATTACTTCACAGATTTGGTCAAACTTAAAAAAGGCATAGAATTATCATGAAAATCCCCACCACAGTTATCACAGGATTCCTAGGATCTGGAAAAACTACTCTCATTAAGCATATGTTACAAAATTCCGAAGGAAAAAGGATTGCCCTAATAATTAATGAGTTTGGTGATTTAGGAGTTGATGGTGATATTCTAAAAGGTTGTGGAGAAGAAACATGTTCGGTGGATGATATTGTTGAGCTCTCTAACGGCTGCATCTGCTGCACAGTAGCAGAGGATTTTATTCCAACCATAACAAAGCTTTTAGAACGAGACTTAAAGCCAGATCACATCGTGATCGAAACATCCGGGCTTGCTCTTCCTCAACCGCTAATCCGAGCTTTTAACTGGCCGGAAATATCAACACAAGTTACCGTAGATGGGGTTGTAACTGTGGTTGATGGTGAAGCTGCCCACAATGGTAAATTTTCTAACAACTTAGATGAAATCGAAAAACAACGAAAGTTGGATGATAGTCTTAATCATGAAACCCCCATAGCAGACTTGTTTGAAGATCAGTTGGCATGCGCCGACATGGTAATCATAAATAAGGCAGATCTAATAAGTTCAGAAGAGATAAAAGTTTTACGGTCCAAGCTTGCCTCTAAAACAAGAGTTGGTGTTAAAATTCTAACAACAACAATGGGAAGCCTATCCACCAAAGTCCTACTAGGTCAAAACATAAGAGCTGAAAGTGATATTGAAAATAGGCATGAGATTCATCATCGTCATGATGAGCATGAGCATGAGCATGAGCATGAGCATGATGGGCATAGCCATGACGATTTTGAAAGCTTTATAGTTCATCTACCCGAAATAGCTAACCAAAAAGATTTTGTGAAAAAAATTAAGCTAGCAATTGATCGACATGGAATCCTTCGGCTAAAAGGGTTTGCTTCAATAAAAGAAAAACCTATGCGTCTGACAATTCAAGCTGTAGGCCCCCGGATAGAAACATATTTCGAAAAAATTTCTCTGACTGAAAGCAATCGCACTACAAAGCTAGTAGTAATTGGCGAAACTGGACTAAACAGGGAAAAAATTCTAGAAGATTTAAGATAATGAATTTAACCACCCGTGTTGGCAATCCCCTTTCAAAAGAAGGTATAGAACTGCTAACAGAAAGCTACGTACTTATGAGCTCCCTGTACCCAGAGGAGGACAATCATGCTCTTTCGATAGGAGAATTTAAAGCTGATAATATTCACTTTATCATAGCCGAAAAAAATCAAATTCCATGTGGCTGTGGGGCGGTCGCATTTCAACCCCTGTATGGAGAACTAAAATCAATTTTTGTAAAGAAAAATAGCCGGGGGCTAGGCATAGGTAAACTTATAATTACGGATCTTGAAAAAGAAGCTAAGGGCCGACAAATAAAAAAGTTGAATCTAGAAACAGGCGCTGATTTATCTCAGGCTATCCAACTCTATACGCTTCTAGGGTTTAAAGAATGTGGCCCTTTTGGAAAATATAAAGCAGGACCTCATAGCCTATTTATGACAAAGGCTCTTTCATAATGCATCTTTTAGCGGCTAAACCCGGATGCATTGATGAAGATACAGAGCCCTACGATTTAAACCAAAGTCCAGGTGATGTTATCTTTATTTCCTCTGCGGATTCGGAACTTATTGCTATAAGCGAAGTAAGGTCAGAAATGGATTTCCCTCCGGAAATAAGATTGGCCAGCCTAAATCACTTACAACACCCACTTTCCATCGACCTTCACCTTAACCAAACAGTATCAAGTTCAAAACTAGTAATAGTTCGGGTTCTAGGCGGTGTTGGATATTGGCAATATGGAATTGAACAGTACTCTTATTTATTAAAGGAGAATTGTATTCCTTTAGTATTACTACCAGGAGACGATAAACCTGATCCAGAGCTTCGTCGTCTATCGACTATTGAAGATAAGCACTATGACGCTCTCTGGAGTTATCTAGTAGAAGGCGGCTTAACTAATATCCGTTATTTTTTGGAATATACAAATTCAATCTTAAAGAAGAAACCGTATCCTCCTGGACCTCAACCCCTATTAAAAGCTGGTATTTATTGGCCAAACGAGGGCATGACAAATTTAAATATCGTGCAAACATATTGGAAAACAAATTCATCAGTTGTACCAATAATATTTTATAGATCTCTAATTCAAGGAGTAGGTTTAAACCCTATCAATAGACTTGTACGAGCTCTATTAAAGGACGACTTAAATCCACTTCCAATCTTTGTTGCATCTTTAAAAGATCCAATCAGTCAAGCCACTATCGAAAGTATATTCAACGAAACCCCTCCAGCAGTAATATTGAATACGACATCGTTCTCGGTGAACTCTCTAAATTCAGACGCTAAAAGTGGTATTAACCCCCTTTCCTCAAAGGCTTCCAATCAGGCGCCTATTTTTCAGGTAATTTTTTCATCGTCATCTGAAGATGCCTGGGTATCTGGATTAAATGGTTTATCTGGGCGAGATATTGCAATGAATGTTGCCTTACCAGAAGTTGATGGGAGGATTCTTTCCAGGGCGATCAGTTTCAAAGGGGAGTCTTTTTTTGATGAAAGCACTGAATGTTCTATAACAACTTATAGGGCGAGAGGTGATAGAATTACTTTTGTAAGCAATTTAGCCAAAAATTGGGCTAACCTACGTAAAGTTTGTAGTAAAGATTTAAAGCCAGCGTTCATAATTGCAAACTACCCCAACCGAGACGGCCGTCTAGCAAATGGTGTTGGCTTAGACACACCAGAATCTTTAATTATAGCCCTTCAAGAATTAAAAAAATACGGTTGTGATATAAAAAAAGCCCCCAAATCCTCAAAAGAGCTCATGCAAATTTTAACGACCGGGCCCACTAATTGGCTAACTGATCGAGTAAGCAGAAAGGGCGGAGAGTTCTTATCTCTTGATACTTATTTAACAAAGTACAAAGAACTACCCTACGAGCTACGTGTAAAAGTAGAAAAACAATGGGGGTTACCAGGAGCTGATCCCTTCATTTCTGAAAAAAGCAGATTACCTAATAGCTCTAAAGTCAAAGGTTTCTCTTTATCAATTCACAAATTTGGGAATGTCGTAATTGCTCTCCAACCCGCCCGAGGATACAATATAGACCCCAAAGAAACTTACCACAGCCCAGACTTAATACCTCCACATAACTATATTGCATTCTATTTTTGGCTGCGGTTTGAATATAAGGCAGATGCCTTAATTCATATGGGAAAACATGGAAATCTAGAATGGTTACCAGGTAAAGCGTTAGCTCTTAGTTCTACTTGTTCTCCTGAAGCAATATTTGGTCCCATGCCCCATATTTACCCATTTATAGTAAATGACCCCGGAGAGGGAACTCAGGCAAAACGAAGATCTCAAGCGGTAATCATCGACCACCTAACACCACCACTAAGCAGAGCTGAAACTTATGGTGTTCTCAGAGATCTTGAGGTTTTAATTGATGAATACTACGAAGCAACAGGTATTGATCCAAGGCGGATCAAATACCTAAAAAATGAGATCCTGTCTCTCATAAATACTTCTGGGATAGGTGAAGACTTAGGCTTGTCAGGGAGCAATAACGATGGCGATTTAGCAAAACTCGATGCTTATTTGTGCGACTTGAAGGAAGCTCAAATTCGGGACGGCTTACACATCTTTGGGGTGTCGCCCCACGGGAATTTAGCTAGGGATCTTCTTGTGTCGCTAACTCGTCTTCCAAGGGGAAACGGATTAAAGGGTGATGCGTCTCTAGTTCAGTCTATTGCGGATGACTTTAAGTTAGAGTTGAATGTTCTGGATACAGATTTGGCAAAAACTTGGACTGGAAAAAAACCTCAAATATTAGTTGATTTATCTACGGATACCTGGAGATCTCATGGAGATACTATCGAAAGGGTTGAAATTTTTGCGCAAAACCTTCTAGATGACAACTCATTAACTCCCGGGCCTAAAAGTTCTTTAGTTCTAGAAAACATCGCATCTACCATTTCTCCTAAGTTAAATTCCTGCGGCCCCTCTGAAATTAAAGGACTTATATCTGCCTTAAAAGGCACATTTGTACCTCCAGGTCCATCTGGTGCCCCAACTCGTGGGCGCCTTGATGTTTTACCTACCGGGCGAAATTTCTTTTCTGTTGATAGTAGGGCAATTCCCACCCCAACTGCCTGGGCTATCGGATGGAAATCTGCAAACCTTCTTTTAGATAAACACCTTCAAGATAATGGGGATTGCCTCCGAACTATTCTGATAACCGCGTGGGGAACTTCAAACATGCGGACAGGTGGAGATGACATTGCCCAGTGCTTAGCCCTGATGGGGGTGAAGCCAAAATGGGAAGACACAAGCAAGCGTGTCATAGGTTTTGAGGTTCTCCCACTAAGCATTTTAGATCGACCAAGGGTTGATGTAACATTACGGATATCAGGTTTTTTTAGAGATGCTTTTCCACAATTAATTACTCTTGTAGACAGCGCCTCCAGAGCAGTAATGTCACTTGATGAACCAGAAGACATGAATCCCGCTGCATATCGCTTTAATTCAGGCGAAGACTCCAGTCGAGTTTACGGATCAAAACCTGGTGCTTACGGTGCAGGCCTCCAAGCCCTAATTGATGAGCGCTTATGGGGATCACGAGCTGATTTAGCTGCAGCATACTTAGAGTGGGGAAGTTATGCGTATGGGAAAAATTCAAACGGTGAGAATAAAAGAAGTGCCTTCGAAGCTAGGTTAGCCCAAGTAGAAGCGACAGCTCAAAATCAAGACAATAGAGAACACGACATTTTAGACAGTGACGATTACTATCAATTTGAAGGTGGAGCTTCTGCAGCTATTTCGACTCTCCAGGGGCGTGAAAGGCCAATATACCATAATGACCTTTCGCGACCAGAACGGCCAGTTATCCGAACACTAGATGAAGAAATTTCGAGAGTTGTAAGGTCACGTGTAATCAATCCAAAGTGGATTAATGGGGTCAAGAGGCACGGCTATAAAGGTGCTTTTGAAATGGCTGCAACACTAGATTACCTCTTCGCATTCTCTGCAACAACTAATGCTGTCAAAAGCCATCATTTCGATCTTGTTTATCAAGCATATATCGAAGATTCTGAAACTCGAGTATTTATTCAAGACCACAACCCTGCTGCTCTAAATGAAATGGCCTGTAAATTTAAAGAGGCCATAGATCGCGGGCTTTGGAAGCCTAAATCTAATTCAGCTGGAGAACTCCTTGAGTCATTATTATGACTGGCTCTGCCTTATGTTCATAGAAAATTTACCGAATTAATATTAAAGATATTTGGTGTTAGTTAGTCAAATAAATCTGTTGTATAATCAAAAAAAAATTTAAAAAAAGGATAATTAAGATGAATGAGACTTCAGAAGTTGATCTAGAACGACATTCAAATAAAATGCAAAAAAAGAAAATCGCTCGAGACAAGATAATGTCGACAAAAATCGATAAAAAAGGACTAATCATAGTTTATACTGGTAAGGGAAAAGGTAAAAGCTCCGCAGCTTTTGGAATGATATTCCGCTGTATCGCACACAATATGCAAAGCTCTGTAGTTCAGTTCATAAAAGGTGGTATGAGTACTGGCGAAAGAAACCTAATACTAGAAAAATTTTCAAATATATGTTCCTTTTATACTATGGGAGAAGGCTTTACGTGGGAAACCCAAGACAAAGCACGTGACATTTTGATGGCAAATTCAGCTTGGGAAAAGGCTAAGGAGCTCATTCGAGATCCAAAAAACCAAATGGTACTTTTAGACGAGATCAATATTGCTCTGCGCTACGATTATATTGACGTAAAAGAAGTGATAGAGTTCCTCTCAAATGAGAAACCTGAAATGACACATGTCGTGCTAACTGGCAGAAACGCAAAGGAAGAGATTATAGAAATTGCTGATTTAGTAACCGAGATGGAATTGATAAAACACCCTTTTCGGGGAGGTATTAAGGCACAAATTGGTGTAGAGTACTAAGGTCAAATTAATCAGTTTTTTTATTTGAATTAGCCCTAACGTCTGTAACTGTTTGACTCGTTGATAAAACTTCATCATCCAAAGTAAGCTCTATTACCGCAAGCTTGTTGGAAGCTTCAGCCATTCTAAAGGCATCAGTAAAATCATCCGTTTGATTAACAGTAAAGCCAATACCTCCATAAGCTTTTACCAATTCAGAAAAATCAGGGTTATACAGTTTAGTTCCTGATACCCGCCCAGGGTAATGTCGTTCCTGATGCATACGAATTGTAGCGTATTTACCATTGTTAACAACAATAACAATAACCGAAGCACCATACTGCATCGCGGTAGACATTTCATTGAGTGTCATCTGAAAACACCCATCTCCAGCCATGCATACCACAGTTTTATTTGGAAAACGTAGTTTTGCGGCTATAGAGGCCGGAAAACCATACCCCATACTACCTGAAGTTGGGCCAATAGCAGTCCCATACTCCTTAAACACAAAATACCTATGCAAAAAAGCTGCATAGTTTCCGGCTCCGTTCGTGACAATCGCATCGCTAGGTAAATTATCGGACAACCACTTTATAACCTGCTCAAGCTTTACATTTCCTGGTGTTTCTTTAGGGACTATCCAATCTAAGTAATTTTCTCGAGCCTCTTTTGTCCAACGAGACCATTCGATATCTTCAGGTTTAGGTAAAAAACTAAGCTTCTCCAGGGCACTTTTGGTAGAACTAGCGACTGCGAAAAAAGAGTGGTAAGTGTGCCCGGGCTCATTGGGGTCGCTATGAATATGTATTATTTTTTTATCAGAAAGAGCTGGGTTAATTAATTCGTAACCACCCGTAGCAATATCTCCCAACCGCGACCCGACTACTAAAATTAGGTCTGAATTTTGTATCAGCGTGGCCAAGAGCGGGTTCATACCAACACCCAAGTCCCCTATATAACAGTTGTGTCGATTATCCATTAAGTGCTGTCGTCTAAACGTGGCAGCAACCGGTAAATTAAAATTTGTTGCGAACTTCTCTAATTCACTTACAGTATTCTCGCTCCACCCAGAACCACCAGCAATCACCAATGGGCGCTTAGCTTCCATTAGGGAAAGACGTATAACCTCAAGTTCATGATCTGATAAAGACTGGCGTGCAACAGATGCTCTTGGACGATCAATAGCCTCAGACATCGAAGATAAGACATCTTCAGGAAGAGCTAAAACTACTGGTCCAGGCCTCCCCGACTGGCTGATCTGAAATGCGCGTGCAATGTATTCCGGTAATCTTTTAGGATCTCTTACCTCTGCGACCCATTTAACTAAAGAGGAAAAGAACCTTGTATAATCAATCTCTTGAAATGCTTCTCTATCTTTATGCTCGGAAGAAATTTGACCCACAAAAGCAATCATTGGGGTGCTATCTTGCATCGCCACATGTAGTCCGGAAGAAGCATTAGTCGCACCGGGGCCACGAGTAACAAATACAATACCAGGAAGTCCGGTAAGCTTAGCATCTGCTTCTGCCATCATTGCTGCACCACCTTCATGACGACACACAATGTTCTCGATACCACTTTCATAAAGTCCATCGAGGGCAGCCAGAAAACTCTCGCCGGGAACTGAAAAAACTCTCTCAACACCATTGATTTTCAATTGGTCTACTAAAATTTTTCCGCCATGTCTCATTGCCGTAAATCCCTCATAAGCTAGCCTCAAAATAAATCTCTATGTTATCACTTAATCAGTAATCGCTTTATAATAAAAGTTAAAGAAGATGCCTTCAAACAACTAGATAAAAAAAATTATAAGGACTTAAAGGATTTGGGGATTTCATCTTTATCAAACAGAATAAAATCGGCCATAACCTCCCCAATTTTTGGAGCCATACTAAATCCAATCTTATACCCGCCATTAGCAATATAAGAGCTTGGATTCAAAGGATTTCTTCCCATTATAGGTGATCTACTAGATGTACGGGCCCGAACCCCAGCCCATCTGGAAAGTATTTTAGCATGTTTTAGGAGTGGCACGTTATCGATTGCACGGTGGTATAATTCTTCCAATTGGCTATCAGTACTGCTGGTGTTTAAAAAGATTTTTTCACTTGTTGAACCAATCGCAACTGTACCATTTAAATGAGGGATTATATAAATTCCATCTACAAAAAGTTGTGGCAAGCCACTCGCGTTATATCTAACCAAAATAGCCTGGCCTTTAACACCTGTCCCTAGCTTGCTGCCAGACTTCTCTGGAGTTGCATCTAGACCAATAGCACCAGTTGCATAAATAACTTTTCCTACTGGTTCTGCTTCACCGATAATAATTTCACCCCCTAAATTAGAAATAGCTTTGGCGAGCGAGATGCACGCGAACCGAGGATTAATAATGGCACTAAATGTATCATAAATCAAAAAATCTAAACTCGATCTTGGCTTCCAATCATTAACTTCACCATGTCGAAGTAGGTTCCAATTTCCCTCTTCCCCCCAACGCTTTTTTGCACCTTCGACTCGAGCTTTTGCCAATAGTAGAGTTCGCTGATCTTGAACTGCCTGCAATCTTCCACATTTTACATAGCCAGTCGGAAGGCCCGAAACCCGCTCAATTTCAGCCCAATATGATTTCCCCAATGCAAGGCTCTCAAACTGAAACTGTTTTTTCTCATTCCAATTATCTGGAGTGTGTGGGGCTAATGCACCAACAGGACTACCACTCGATCCATAACCGACTCCTAGTTTTTCTATTACTCTGACACGCGCACCTTTTTTAATGCATGACCAAGCAGTAGCTAATCCCAGAATTCCTCCACCGTAGATGGTAACATCAGCCATGGACAAGTTTACTTCCTTTCAGCATTGTTAGTTTTGTAGTTCTTAAGGTACAAACGTATGCACGACCAGACCCCAGTAATTAATTGGATAGAGAATGGTGTGCCCTTTTCTCAAATGTTTAACGATCCCTTCTATTCAACCGAAAATGGGATTGACGAAACACTTCACGTCTTTCTAAACGGTAATGGACTGCCAGAGAGGTTTTGTGATGGATTTCAAGTAGCTGAATTAGGATTTGGTACAGGTTTAAATATGTTGGTTTCGATCAATGAATTTATTCGCTCCAATAATAAAGGGAAACTTAAATATATAAGTTTTGAGGCTTTTCCCCTTTCCGCTAACCAGATAGCAAAAGCCTTATCAAAGTTTCCGACTCTAAATTCCGACATAATACTAGACCATTGGACGCAGGAAACTCTTGAAATCAAAACAGAACAGTACGAGATACAAATAATAGTAGGTGATGCTCGTAAAACTTTAAAACACTGGGCAGGAGAAGCGGACGCCTGGTTTTTAGATGGCTTTGCCCCTTCTCGAAATCCAGAGTTATGGGGTTTGGACTTAATGCGAGACGTAGCAACCCACACCAAACCATTTGGAACATTCTCAACCTATTCTTCAGCAGGGTTTATACGCCGCAATCTTACAAACGTCGGCTTTAATGTAACAAAAAGTACCGGTTTTGGAAAAAAGAGGCACATGACAAAGGGAATAAAACTCTAAATGCAAAATAATCCACGCCTCGGCATAATTATGATGGTTTTAACAACCAGTGTATTTGCGATGCAAGATGGTATTTCAAAACACTTGGCATCAGAATATAATGTTATGATGGTTGTGATGGTCAGATACTGGTTTTTTGCGATGTTTGTGATCATTATCGCTGCTCAAAAGTCTGGTGGACTTAAAAAAGCTTCCTATACAAAGCAACCGCTAGTTCAGATTATTAGAGGGGTCCTCCTTGCCTTGCAAATTTGCGTAATGGTTTTTGCCTTTAGCTTACTAGGTCTTGTTGAAAGTCATGCAATATTTGCCTGTTATCCTTTGTTAGTAGCCGCCCTTTCCGGGCCTATCCTAGGTGAGAAAGTTGGTTGGCGAAGATGGTTAGCCATTTGCACTGGGTTTCTAGGTGTCTTAATCATTTTACAACCCGGTATCACCGTATTTTCTCCATATTCTTTGTGGGCTCTGATGTCGGCACTTATGTTTGCACTATATAGTTTATTAACTAGGTTTGTAGCTCGCCAAGATATAGCAGCAGTAAGTTTTTTTTGGACTGGTGTATCTGGATCCGTTGTCATGTCATTTATAGGGATTTGGTTTTGGGAGCCTATGATAACTTCTGATTATGGCTGGATGTTACTTCTATGTGTAACTGGTGCGTTTGGGCACTACTTACTTATACGTTGTTACGAAGTTGCAGAGGCTAGTGTTGTTCAACCATTTGCATACCTTCAGTTAGTGTTTGCTACTTCTATTGGTGTACTCCTCTTCAACGAAACCATTATATTAAATGTATTAATTGGCGTAATCATTGTGATCTCGGCTGGATTGTTCACTCTTTACAGAAATAGAAAACTTAATCCTTAAGAATAGAATATAGGTCTTTCCAAACTAGCTTACCATTTAAGCGTGCCTCATATGGAAGTAGACTTTCAGCAATCCGCATAACATAATTTCGGGTCTCTCGGTAGGGTATAGACTCAATCCAATCAACCGCGTTAATATCAGCGTCGCGAGGGTCCCCAAAAAGCTCCAACCATCTATCAAGCCTAGTTGGACCAGCATTATAAGCCGCAGCAACTAAAATAATATTACCAGAAAAACGGCCTAATAACTCCTCAAGATAAGCTACGCCTAAACGTACATTGTATTCTGGATCTAATATGAGACGCTTTGAAGAATAAGGGACGCCAATTTTTTGTGCCATTTCTTGTCCTGTCTTCGGCATCAATTGCATTAGACCCCTAGCACCAACCGGACTAACAACCTCCGGATCAAACTCGCTTTCTCGTCTAATTATAGATAACGGCAGTATAGCATCATCTCCATTATTAAACACAACTCCATCTGGTAGACTAACAGGAAAATAGGAGTCAAAGATTACTATACCTTCTCGGGCTGCCTGTTTCGAAATCATCAAGGCAACATGCGTTTCACCCAACTCCATAGCAAACCCTGCTAATTCGATAAATTCCTCTCTTGAGCTTTTTTCTGAGAGATGTACTAAAAACCTTTCTGTTAAATATGTACTTCCAGCTGTACTTGCCCTTTTGGCAGCCTCTAATACTGATGATTCAGAAAACCTACCAAGGCGCCAATCGTTTGGGTTTTCACCACCCGACATATTAATTAGCTTTGCATCATCAATATGTTGAACAGAGAGCTGACCGTAAAAACTAGACAAGGCTCCTGCTGACTTTTTAAATGCTAGTTGGGAGTTTTCATGATTTCCAAGCCGCTTATAAGTTAAGCCAAGCCAGTAACCAGATCTCCCAATGGATATGGGAGAACCAACTAGTTGATCAAGTCTATTAAAATGAATAGCTGCTAAATCAGGGGCATCTAATTTTTTCAATGCCAAATACCCAGAAAGCCACTCCAAGTCTGCAAAGTTAGCACTTTCTGTCAGGAAATGGCTGGAGGCTATTGCATAAGCCTTTTTGGTCTGACCATCCCTCATCATTTCTCGCGCCAAAACTCTTCTCCAGTCCCCCCAAAACTCCGGAACACCCAGCTGATTTACCGACAAAGACCTATCCAAAAGAATGTCGATAGCTCCGTCCCGCTTGCTATTTTTAAGTCTCCAAAGAAAACGCTCAAAAGCCATTCCCGGATCTTTTTTTAAATCACTTGGAACTTCTCGAATTAACTGATCTACTCCTGATCTATTTTCCCGTAAAGCTATCCTTGCATCCGCCAACTTTTTCCAACCATCATTAACCAAATTATACATTCTTTTTGCAGAGGATGTGTGGCCATTCCATAACATCGCATCTAGTCGCGCCTCATGATATTGAGTTAATTCATTCAAGTGTTTTGATATATAAAGATCGTGCTCTTCCTTTGTTAAATCATAAAGCACCCAACTCCTTTGCAGTTCTTTTACTCCCCCATCTCTAAAATTCTGGCTAATTAGTGCTTTTGCTAAACTTAGAGAGCCTAAGCCTGTCTGTGGTTTTAACGAGGAAAAATATTCAATGATTTTCGTAGAACTACTGGTTGGGGTGATGTTTTTCTCACACCTTTTTCTAAGTAATTTCAATCCAGGCCAATCAGAATTCTTGTTTAAAAAGTCAAAACATTCCTCAAATGAGCCCTGCTCTCCCCTTAATCTCAACCAATCAACTATATCCCTACTAATCTCATCAGTCAGGGTGGATTTTATAAAGTTAACCTTCTCCCAATCTTTTTTTCCCGCGGACTTGATGGAATCTGCTAAAAGTTCGTTTTGCGATTGGGCTAAACTATTTTCTGGAACAAATAAAAAAGTCAGACTCAAAATAAATAAAAATCTTGTAAAAACAAAAATCATTATACCGGAAACCCTTTCATACAATCATCCTAAACAAAATAATCTACGCTACAAGTATTACCGGTTAGCTTAATAACACTTGCGGCTGGGTTTGAGTAAGTTTATTTGATTAACCATAAGTTTACTTTTAGGAGGACTACAATGTTCCATGGATCACTCCCCGCACTGGTTACCCCCATGAAAGGCGGCGCTGTAGACTTTGATGCTATTAAACAATTGGTAGAGTGGCATATTGACCAGGGTTCTAATGGCCTTGTGCCAGTCGGAACCACAGGAGAAAGCCCTACCTTAAGTCATGAAGAACATGATGCTGTCGTAGATTGCGTAGTTCAAAAAGCTGCAGGACGAATTCCAATAATAGCCGGAGCTGGATCAAATAATACATCAGAGACAATTAGGTTGGTAAAGCACGCTAAAAAGGCGGGTGCTAGTGCAGCTTTAGTTGTTACACCTTACTATAATAAACCGACCCAGGAAGGATTGTTTCTGCATTTTACAGAAGCAGCAAACTGTGATCTGCCAATTATCATATATAATATTCCCTCTCGTTCTATAGTTGACATGACAGCTGAAACTATGGGGAGACTTTCTCAATTAAAAAATATAGTCGGAGTAAAGGACGCCACTGGTGACGTAGCAAGAGTTTCGCTCCAGAGAATTACATGTGGAACAGATTTCATACAATTATCGGGAGAGGATGCCTCAGCTATCGGCTTTAATGCCCAGGGCGGTATCGGCTGTATAAGTGTAACAGGAAATGTAGCACCAAAACTCTGTAGCCTCATGCAAGCGGCGACATTAGCCGGAGACTATAAGAAAGCCCTAGAATACCAGGACTTACTTATGCCACTACATAAAGCAATTTTTACTGAGCCAGGTGTGGCGGGTGCAAAATATGGTTTATCAATTTTAGGTATGTGTTCTGATGAAGTCAGATTACCTCTTTCAGAACTGAAAGCAGAAACAAAATCAATGATTGCAAGCGCCGTTAAGCATGCAGGCCTTTAGAATAGATTAATGTTAAATCATAAAAATGTTTTTTAGGATTTCCTAATGGAGAAGTTTACTAAAGCAACCGTATCTGGATCATGGTGAAAAACACAGAAACAGTGAACTATAAAATTATAGCTGAAAATCGTCGGGCGCGTTACGATTATGCAATAGAAGAAGATATTGAATGTGGCATTTTACTCGAAGGCTCCGAAGTTAAGAGCCTGAGAACAGGTCAAACTCAATTAGGAGAAAGCTACGCAAGTGTAGAGAATGGCGAGTTATGGCTGGTAAACTGCTACATACCTCCCTACTTACAGGCAAGAACGTTTCATCACGAAGAAAGAAGAAGGCGGAAGTTACTTGTTTCCAAGCGCGAGCTAGCAAAACTTTGGTCTGCTACACAGCGCGACGGAATGACCTTGGTGCCTCTGGTTATCTATTTCAACCATAAAGGAAGAGCCAAAATAAAAATTGGTGTCGCAAAAGGGAAGAGATTAGCTGACAAGCGAGCTACTGAAGCCAAACGTGACTGGCAACGTCAAAAATCCCGATTACTAAAGGAACATTCTTAAAATATTAAAAACATTAAAAGATACTTTTTATATAAAAATGTTTGTATTAATAAAAATTAAATCACTTAATAATAAATATTAACGGTTCATGATAAACGATTTAAAACATACAGTGAGATATTTATGACTAGTATTTTAAGAACTTTAGTTACAACAGATTGGTTGGCTAGCAACCTTCAAAATCCAGATATTCGTATAATTGACGCATCTTGGTACT
>JAQBUS010000275.1 GCA_027623875.1 Pseudomonadota bacterium | reverse complement strand
ATCGATAAGCTCTATTTTATATGGTTCTTTATTTTTATTATAAAACTCTAATGCCCTTTTTCTATCCCATATTTCTGTTTTGATTGGGTCCCGCCGGTTTATAATTTCTCGCATTTTTTTCTCGATGGTGCTCAAATCCTCTGAAGAAAAAGGCTCAGATCTATCAAAGTCGTAATACCAGCCATTTTTAATGACTGGGCCTATTGTTACTTTAACATCGATCCAAATTTCTTGTACGGCACTAGCCATAATATGAGCGAGATCATGTCTAATAAGTTCTAATGAGAAGGATTCATCTTTGTTGGTATTGATGGATATTGTTGCATCTTTATAGATTGGCCACTGCAAGTCCCAGTGGCTATTGTCAACTAGTGCTGAAATTGCTGACTTTCCTAAAGATGTCGAAATCGACTTTGCTACATCATGAGGTGTAATACCTGATTCATATACTCGAATGTGCTTGTCGGGAAAAGTAAGGGAAACCATCTCTGTCATTTATAACTCCTCGCTGGTTGGCGCCTACAAAACGCCCGATTACGGGTTAATTACTAAATGGACGTTGGATCTTAAGTCGTCAAGCTTTGATTGGGACAAGTGCACACTTTATTACAAAAGGTTTTTCCAAATTTAAGTATATTTTATCATGCATTAAACCTGTGATTATATTGCTCCATATGTTTTTAATATTTTCTCTTTCTAAGCATTGTCAGTGATTGATTCTGAACCTAGTTTAAATTTACGTTAGTGGTTTTGATTATAAGAGATGTTGAAAATGATAGCCTATTTTAAAACTAAATCTGGAATTAATATTGCCTACAATAAGGTTTCTTGTCTTGAAAAACGACCTGGGATCGTTTTTTTAGGTGGTTTTCGTTCAGATATGGAGGGAACAAAAGCTTTGTGCCTCGAAGAGTTTTCTAAAGTGAATAACTATTCTTTTATACGCTTTGATTATTCCGGACATGGTCAGTCATCAGGTCAATTTTCTGAAGGGACAATCGGTCAGTGGTTTCAACAATCTATTGATGTAATTGCAAACCTAACCAAAGGCCCACAGATTCTAGTCGGATCTTCGATGGGAGGATGGATTTCATTACTGATAGCTAAAAGGTTCCCTGAGCTGGTAAAAGGATTAATAACAATTGCAGCCGCCCCAGATTTCACGAATAACAATTTATTAGCCAATTTTTCTGTCACGCAGCTAAATGAGTTGGAAGCTGGAGAAACTCATCTTCCCTCAGAATATGGTGATCCGTACATTATCTCCAAAAGTTTAATTTATGAAGCTAGAGATCATTTAATTCTAAACGAACCTCTTTCAATATCGGCCCCAGTAAGGTTTCTTCATGGAACTTCTGATAAATCGGTATGCGTTTCCGTCGCGCAGCAATTATTTGAACATGTTAAAGGGAAGAATATTGAGTTAATATTATTAAAAGATGAAGATCATAGGTTGTCCAGTGATCTTGCTCTTGCTCGAATTAAAAGTGAGCTTAAGAGTTTGCTTGAAAGCAATAAGCCAAATTGAGTATTGTTTTAAGGCAAACTTTTTGACATGGATTCTTTATAATGGTTTATAAGCTTAAAATATAAAGTACTTATGATGAGGTCTGGTAATGAAGCTTCCAAAAACACCATCTTTTAAACTTCATGGTAAAAAAGCATTTGTCGCGGGTGGATCGAGAGGGATAGGTTTTGCCTGTGCTGTCGCATTAGCGGAGGTTGGGGCACATGTTTTTGTGTGTGCCCGTGACCCCCAAGCTCTAAGTGTAGCAGTGGCCTCGATGAATGATGCAGGCTTTAATACAGAAGCTATTCAGTTGGATGTAACGAATCAAGCTGAGGTTAAAAGGGTCTTTTTGGAAATAGGACAGATCGATATTTTGTGTAACTCTGCTGGAATGGCAATTCATTCGAGCTCTTTGGACACAACCAGCGAAGATTTTGATTCAGTAGTTAATTTAAATTTGAAAGCAGCATATTTTTTAGCTCAATCTGCTGCAAAATCTATGAAGGGTAGAGGCGGCTCAATAATCCAGATTTCTTCTCAGATGGCCCATGTTGGAGGCCCGGATCGTGCTGTATATTGTGCAACAAAGCATGGAGTGGAAGGTTTTAATAAAGCTATGGCAATTGAGCTGGGACCTGAAAATATAAGGGTGAACTCAATTTCGCCAACATTTATTTTAACGCCAATGACAGAAAAAACATTTTCAGACCCGGTCAAGAGATTGTGGATTAATGATAAAATAAAATTGCCGAGAGTTGGTATGGTCGAAGACATTATGGGTGCTGTTATCTATTTGGCTTCAGATGCCTCTTCTTTGGTAACCGGGACTACAATTCTTGTAGATGGAGGGTGGACTGCAGATTAAACTTCCTTGGGATCATAGATAGTTATTTTGTCGTGATTTTTTCTTTAAAGAAATTGGTAAATTTCTTTAAAGCCGATATTATCTTACCAGTTTTAGATTTTTTTTCAAAAGCGTAATTTTCAAGTATCAAAGGTTTTATTTACTTTTTGTCTCGAAAAAGCTATTTCTCGATCTGTCACTCCTAGAAGTGGCCCAAGCATTCTGAGTAAACTATTTTCGCCATCATCTCTTACGCCGTCTGTCAAAACTACCTCCCAAAGCACTTCAATTATGTCAGTCCTTTGTTCTAAGGGAACAAATTTTTTGACTATTTTAGTAAAACGAACAAGGTCTGTTGCTTGCTCTTCCAATTCTTCCGCCAGATGCCGTATCTTCTGAGCTTCTTCGCCAGTAATGGAGAATCTTTTTTGTAATATTGAATCGATTCGGGAGGCTTCAATAAGAGTGTATTCCCAATCAGATCTAGCAACACTTATCAGGATCACAGCTAAAGCATGTCGCTCATCCTGTTCTTTGGAGTCTTTCGCGTCTTTGTTTTTGAAAAAAAAATTCTTTAACATACCTAAGCTCTTTTTATCTGTACCGATTAAATTATATTCCCTCAACGATTACCAAATCCCCTTCGGCAATCGCGGTTCTCAATGATTTTGCGGCTTGGTATTCGGCAC
Source organism: Pseudomonadota bacterium (assembly GCA_027623875.1). Lineage (GTDB taxonomy): Bacteria > Pseudomonadota > Alphaproteobacteria > Rhodobacterales > Rhodobacteraceae. Next base: position 68 of record JAQBUS010000275.1, on the reverse strand, counting down.
TTTCATAACAGGCTATAGCAGTAGATAAATTTTCAAACTCTATAATTACAGTTCTACCTTTGGCCTGA
>JAQBUS010000274.1 GCA_027623875.1 Pseudomonadota bacterium | reverse complement strand
TTCTCGAAGAGCTATTGACTGAAAATAGTTGGCATTGGATGGCTGGAAATGAGATGTCTATAGCAGATATAGCCATTTGGAGATTGATGGGGTGGTTAACCTCTGGAGCCATAGACCATATCCCGCGCACTCTACTAGACCCTTTTCCAAATATAAAAAATGTTTGCAAACAAGTTAACAATCACCCAAAAATTGTTGAGTGGGTTAATATGACTTACCCAGAAAACTATTCAATGGGGAATCCAGAATAGTTAATACTTATAGAAGACTTTGACTATACTGGGCTAGTTTCAATGATTAAGGTTTTAGGATTCCAGGTAAATTCAATCCATTTTCATGAGCACATTCAATAGCACTTTCATAACCTGCATCAGCATGGCGCATAACCCCTGTAGCCGGATCATTCCATAAAACGTTGCGAATTCTTCGATCTGCATCAACAGATCCATCACAACAAATTACCATACCAGAATGTTGACTAAACCCCATTCCAACTCCCCCTCCATGATGAATTGACACCCAAGTTGCCCCAGAAGCGGTATTTAATAACGCATTTAAAAGAGGCCAATCTGATACAGCATCTGATCCGTCTTTCATTGCCTCAGTCTCACGATTAGGAGAAGCTACAGAACCACTATCTAAGTGGTCTCGTCCTATAACTACCGGAGCCGAGAGCTCTCCGGTGCGAACCATTTCGTTGAAAGCCAGACCAAGAATGTGTCGAACACCTAACCCAACCCAACATATTCTTGCTGGAAGACCTTGAAATGCTATTCTTTCTCGGGCCATATCTAACCATTTATGTAACCCAGGGTCATCCACAAGGGCTTTAACTTTCGCATCAGTTTTGTAAATGTCTTCTGGATCTCCTGATAAGGCACACCATCTGAAAGGACCGATGCCTCTGCAAAAAAGAGGCCTTATATAAGCTGGTACAAAACCTGGAAAAGCAAACGCATTCTCAAAACCTTCGTCCAAAGCAACTTGACGAATATTGTTCCCATAATCCAGCGTCGGTACTCCAGCATTCCAAAAATCGACCATAGCTTCCACTTGGACTTTCATGGATGAACGAGCCGCCGCCTCTACTACTTTAGGTTCAACTTCCTGTCTGCTCCGCCACTCTGAAACGCTCCACCCTCGAGGAAGATAACCGCGAAGAGGATCATGGGCCGATGTTTGATCTGTGACTATATCTGGTCTAACTCCACGTTTTACCAGCTGAGGAAAAATATCTGCAGCATTTCCTATAAGTCCAACTGACTTTGCCTCACCAGTTTTTGTCCACATCTCAATTAATTCTAACGCCTCATCAAGAGATCTTGTTTTCTCATCGACATATTTTGTCCGCAGACGAAAATCCACACGTGACTCATCGCATTCCACTGCTAAACAGCAGGCGCCGGCCATTACAGCGGCTAAAGGTTGAGCCCCTCCCATTCCTCCCAAACCGGCAGTAAGAATCCAACGTCCGGATAAGCTGCCTCCATAGTGTTGTCGACCCGCTTCCATAAATGTCTCATAAGTACCTTGGACAATACCCTGTGTTCCAATGTAAATCCAAGAACCTGCAGTCATCTGACCGTACATTGCTAAGCCTTTTTTATCGAGTTCATTAAAATGATCCCATGTTGCCCAGTTTGGAACTAGGTTGGAATTAGCGATCAAAACACGTGGTGCATCTTTATGTGTTTGGAAAACTCCGACCGGCTTACCAGATTGGACTAATAGGGTTTGATCATCTTCCAAAACCTTCAAGGAAGCGACTATTAAATCAAAGTCTTCCCATGTACGTGCAGCACGACCAATTCCTCCATAAACAACTAATTCATGCGGGTTTTCAGCTACATCTGGATGAAGATTATTCATTAACATCCTCATTGGTGCCTCAGTAAGCCAACTCTTAGCTGAAATTTCTTTTCCTGTTGGTGAAAAAACGTCTCGCTGGTTATGTCGAGGATTGTCCATTAAGATTCTCCATGATTAAAAGAAGTTTGGGTCAATGATGATAGGATTTTACTTAATACTGGACGCAAGCGCTTTGATTTCTTTTCGTCAAAGTTCCAATCTTTGTGCTCATCAACCAAGTAAGTCGCTTGAGAAATTTCCATTTGAATTGCGTGGACTTTAGTTTCAGGCTGTCCGTAATAGCGGGTCGTCCATCCCCCTTTGAACCTACCGTTAAAAACATAATTATAATCGGCTTGTTGATCGCAAATATTTTCTATTCTATCTGATAAAACTGGGTCACATGAACGACCACTATTGGTTCCAATATTAAGATCAGGTAAAATACCCTTAAATAAGTGAGGGATTACAGACCTAATAGAATGGCAGTCATATAACACAACAAAGCCGTGAATTGATTTTATACGATTAAGTTCTCTTTGAAGAGCTGCGTGATATGCACTATGAAAATGTTTAGTGCGTTCATCTATCTCTTTTTTTGTTGGTTCATGTTTCCAGATGGCAAAGCCGTCGAAATCAGTCAATGGAACTAAATCAGTTGTATTCTCTCCCGGGTACAAACTAATTCCAGATGGATCCCTATTTGCATCAACTACATATCTATGGAAATTAGCACTAACCGAGGTGACGTCACTCAATAGACCTTCATATAGTTTTTCTATGTGCCAATCTGTATCCGAAAGAGTTTTACCACGGTGATTAAGGCATTCAAACACATCATCTGGAACCCATGTGCCGGCATGTGGAAAGCCGAGGACTAATGGTGAATTTCCCTTTAGTATAGTGACTTTTTCCACCTTTAAATTTCCTTAGAATAAGTCGGGAGGTCCATACCAATTATTAAAGAACCATCTCCAATCATTTTAGATGCATTAATGATATCTTTTGATAAAAATCTATCCTGCTCAAGTGCTGGTACTATTTTACGGAATCGAGCGATCACAGGTTCTAATTTTTTACCTGTCTTTAGCGGGTGCCGAAACTCAATCCCTTCCACCGCACACATTGCTTCTATTCCCAAGATCGTGCTTAAGTTAACGTTCATTTTATCTAACCGCCGAGCAGCATTAGCAGCCATACTAACATGATCTTCCTGATTAGCCGACGTGGGAGTGCTATCCGTTGTACACGGATTAGCAAGATGTTT
>JAQBUS010000273.1 GCA_027623875.1 Pseudomonadota bacterium | reverse complement strand
ATTCCGATAGCACCACTCATTTCGAGCGGCCTTACATTATAACCAGGTAATATAAACTTAAAGGACTCTTCAAATGGATCATCACTCTTAGTGCCCGAGACCAAATTTTCCTTAGGTAAATTTCGTGTCCACCCGTGAGCGCGCATAGAAAGCAAGATGTGATACAACTCTTCGTCGTCAGTCACTACGCAGCCGCCCTCCATTGTTGCAATATGATGACTAAAAAATGAACTAAATGTACCCATTAAACCAAATGTTCCAGCTTGCTTTCCTCCAAATATTGCCCCAAGAGACTCACAATTATCCTCTAAGAGAGTTATTTTTCGGTCCCCAATTAGGGCCCGTATCACATCAAAATCATTAGGATTGCCAAGAAGATTTACAGCCAGAATAGCCTTTGTTTTGTCCGTAATCGCATCCTTAAGCTTTGCCAAATCAATATTTAAAGTATCACGATCTATATCTACAAACTTAACTCTCAAACCGTATTGTTGCAAAGGAAAGTAAGTTGTCGACCAGGAAACCGCTGGCACTATTACCTCATCACCGCGTTTCAAGCGTCGAGTTTCGTCCTTAGTGTAAAACATCGCGGCGATCATAAGTAAGTTAGCTGTAGATCCAGAGCTTGTCATAACAGCGTATTTACTGCCTATATATTTAGTGAAATCAACCTCATATTCACGTACTTTTTCGCCCATAGAGTACATATCAGCTGCTATTACTTTCTGAATCGCCTCTATCTCACTATGGTCCCATGTGCTTGACGCTAACTTCATTTTTTATATCTTCTTTATAAAATTCATATGCTTGTTTAATTCCATCGATGAGCTTGATCTTATGTGTCCATCCAATGCTCTCTAGCTGACTAATATCCACTAATTTCTGGCGCATCCCAACAGGCTTATTTAGATCGTATTCAAAACCACCTTCAAAGCCAACAACAGAAGCTACTGCACGATAATACTCTTCTATAGAGTAATCATTTCCCAAGCCAACATTTAGGTTTTGAGGGATTTCCTCCAACCGATCCATTACAAAATAGATAAAGTCTGACAAGTCTGCAGCATTCATAAATTCTCGCCTAGCAGAACCATCACCCCATATGGTGACAGTTTCGTCTCCTGCCACCTTAGCCTCATGAGTTTTTCGAATTATCGCTGGAATGAGGTGCGAATTAGTTTTGCCATATTTATCATGACGGCCATAAAGGTTGCACGGGATTAGTGTTTTATAGTTTTTAGTAGAGTCCTCTCGAGCAATATATTCACAGAGCTTTGTTGCAACTATTTTCGCTAATGCGTAACCTTCATTAGTAGGTTCTAGCTCACCTTGCAATACCAAACTTTCACTTAATGGATTATTGGCCGCTCTCGGATACATGCACGAGCTTCCCAAATTTATTAAGTTTTTAATCCCTACCGAAGCTGCACTAGAGATAACATTGAGCCCCATATCAGTATTTTTCAGCAGAAAATCTACAGGGTTTGCTATATTAGCCTGAATACCTCCAACAAGGCCCGCGGAGTGGATTATTAAATCTGGCATCTCTTGAGATAACGACGCTCGAACTGCATCACGGTCTAGTAGGTTAAGTTCTTTGCTAGTCGGTGCAACAAATAAATGTTGATTGGATTCTCGGTGCTCCAATATATTGCGACCAACCATACCTGTTCCACCGGTTAGAAAAATCTTCATATAGTTTATGGCCTATTCAAAAGTAGAAGGTACGTGATGGCCATGAGAATTCAAAAGCACCATTCTCTGTGCAGACCTCAAATCTTCCCTGACCATTTCAGAACACATCTCTTGAACTGTTATCGATGGCTCCCAACCCAAAATACGTTTCGCCTTGCTGGGGTCACCTAAAAGCGTTTCAACTTCTGCTGGCCTAAAATATCTGGAGTCAACCTTGCATATAACATCACCAACATTGAGCCCAGGCGCAAGATCACCCGTGATAGACGTAATCCTAGCAATTTCAGCTTCACCGCACCCTTCAAAGCTAAGCTCTATACCCAGCTCACCAGCTGACCAAATAATGAACTGGCGAACCGAATACTGAACGCCAGTTGCTATAACAAAATCCTCTGGAGTTTCATTCTGTAGCATCATCCACTGCATTCTGACGTAATCTTTTGTGTGGCCCCAATCTCGAAGAGCATCCAAATTACCAAGATAAAGGCAGGACTCCAAGCCTTGGGCTATATTAGCCAATCCTCTTGTGATTTTACGAGTTACAAAGGTCTCTCCGCGACGAGGTGACTCATGATTAAATAAAATACCGTTACAAGCGAACATCCCATAAGCCTCTCGATAATTCACGGTAATCCAATAGGCGTACATTTTAGCGACAGCGTAGGGTGATCTAGGATAAAAGGGGGTTGTCTCAGATTGAGGAGTTTCTTGTACCAGACCATAGAGTTCTGAAGTTGAGGCCTGGTAAAATTTCGTATCTTTTAGACCTAAAAATCGAATTGCCTCTAGAAGCCTTAAGGTGCCCATTGCATCAACGTCAGCAGTGTTCTCTGGAGAGCCAAATGAAACCGCCACATGTGATTGAGCAGCTAAATTATAGACCTCATCTGGCCGCACTTCTTGCAAAATTCTTGTTAGATTTGATGAGTCAGTTAGATCACCGTAATGAAGATAAAGATTATTATTTAAACCATGAGGATCTTGAAAAATATGATCGATTCTCTGAGTATTAAAAGAGGAAGCGCGACGCTTGATTCCATGAACCTCATAACCCTTTTCTAACAGGAACTCGGCTAAATAAGAACCATCCTGCCCAGTTACACCTGTAATTAACGCCTTTTTTTTCATACTACATTCTCTTATTTCTTTTATCGGTAAAAAAGTTTTCTAAATTGTCTTTATAATGCAGTCTAGCCAGTTACTCTTCCGTAGACATCCTCAAACCTAACGATATCGTCTTCTCCAAGATAAGAGCCCGACTGAATCTCTATAATTTCTAGAGGTACCTTACCTGGATTTTCCAGAGCGTGAATCACACCCAAGGGAATATAGGTAGATTCATTTTCAGACAGCATAAATGTTTTTTCGCCATTCGTAACTTTTGCTGCCCCCGACACCACCACCCAATGCTCTGCCCTATGGTG
>JAQBUS010000272.1 GCA_027623875.1 Pseudomonadota bacterium | reverse complement strand
TAAAGCTTGAGTGCCATTAAGCAAAATTGGAGATTTTTCTAAATCAAACCGATCATCAAGTGATTTATGTATTTTTGACATCATTAATCCTGTCATGGTTTCAGAAAACAATAGGTATCAGTATTTTCTAATAAAGGTCTTTAATAAAACTTACGACAAGCCTATAGCACTTTTAATACTTTGTAATCTAATAAAGATCTCTTTTCAACGTTACTAAAATGCTACTTTTATTTGCAAACTGCTTAATTTCTAGGGCAGTTTTCATTTAATATAATCAATGATCAATAAATTTCTTAGCTTCAATGAGTCGCCGTTTTAATTAAACTTAAAGAATGTTATATTAAAACTTTAAAACAATAATGAGAGAAGCTAATATGGATTGGGATAAATTAAGAATATTTCATGCAGTCGCAGATGCTGGAAGCCTAACTCAGGCAGGAGATATAATCCATTTATCACAATCCGCAGTTTCCCGACAGATTCGAGGCTTAGAAGAATCCCTTAACACAACTTTATTTCACCGCCATGCGAGAGGCCTTATTCTAACTGAACAAGGCGAATTACTATTTGAGGCGACCAGATCAATCTCGCCGCTCCTTGACGCGGCTAGCGCTCGAATTCGAGATAGTCAAAATGAAGTTTTTGGAGAGCTGCGCGTTACAACCACAACAGGATTTGGGTCCTTATGGTTAGCTCCACGACTTTCCTCTCTATTTGATGATTATCCAGATTTAAATATTGACTTAATTCTCGGAGAGCGTGTTCTAGACTTGCCAATGCGCGAAGCAGATGTTGCTATCAGAATGAAAGAGCCTAGCCAAGCTGACTTAATTCGTAAACGACTTATGACTATAAAAATGTGTCTTTTTGTTAATAGAAATTACAAAAATAGTAAAAATTTACCTAAAAATTTATCTGAACTAACAGAACACCGTTTAATTTTCCAAAATTTGCAAACTGAACAAGTAGCCGCAAGTGAAACTCTTATAAGAGAGATTCTAAGCTATAAGCCAAAAAAAATTCTGACTGTTAATAATTATTTTGGCGTTCTTCAGGCAGTTAAGTTTGGTCTTGGTGTTGGTGTTCTCCCTGACTACGTAGCGATTGATAACCCTGATCTAATTAGAGTTTTACCTTATTATTCTTCAAATGATGTACCGGTATACCTAGCATATCCTGGAGAGCTTAGACAATCCAAGCGAATAGCAGCTTTTCGAGACTTTGTTACCAATCAAATTAATGAGCAAAGATTGAAAGCAGAAATACTAAACAAAACTATAAATCTGATCTCAGAATAAATTGATACGCCGCAATGAGTTAATAATTAAAAAATGACTGACGATACTCTTCTTCTTTTCATAATAAGGGTAAAAATTAAATCTGAGTTGCTTAATTCCAATTAACCCCTACTCCCTGTACTTCCATATCATTATTAAATAGTCATTTTTTAAATAAATAATTATTTTCTCTCAAAGACTCCTTTAACTAAAATTGGAGCTGATTTAATAATACCTAATATAATCTGGTTTAAGGAATTAACTTATGTCCGAGCCCGCGCTTACCGAAAAACTAATTTCAGACCACGGCCTCAAGCCTAGTGAATACCAAAAAATCCTTGAGTTAATTGGACGAGAACCAACATTTACAGAGCTTGGTATTTTTTCAGCAATGTGGAACGAACATTGCTCGTACAAATCTTCAAAAAAATGGTTGAGAACATTACCATCCAGTGGAAAACAAGTGATTTGTGGGCCTGGAGAAAATGCTGGTGTAGTAGATATCGGAGACGGTCAAGCTGTTATTTTTAAAATGGAGAGCCACAATCATCCCTCCTATATCGAACCTTACCAGGGTGCAGCAACTGGAGTCGGTGGTATACTAAGGGACGTTTTCACAATGGGTGCTAGACCCATTGCGGCTATGAATTCACTATCATTTGGTTCAATTGCACATCCGAAAACAAAACAATTAGTAAAAGGGGTGACATCCGGAATCGGTGGATATGGAAATTCCTTTGGCGTGCCAACGGTGGGTGGCGAAACTAGGTTCCACTCCGCTTATAACACTAACTGCCTTGTGAATGCTTTTGCTGCAGGTTTAGCAGACATCAATAACATATTTTACTCTGCTGCTTCTGGAATTGGAATGCCAGTTGTCTACCTAGGGGCAAAAACTGGGCGGGATGGCGTTGGTGGAGCAACAATGGCGTCGGCAGAATTTGATCAAAGCATAGAAGAAAAGAGACCTACAGTTCAGGTGGGTGACCCCTTTACCGAAAAACGACTTATGGAAGCTTGCCTGGAGCTAATGCAAACTGACGCAGTGATTTCCATTCAAGACATGGGAGCGGCAGGACTAACTTGTTCTGCTGTCGAAATGGGTGACAAGGGCGGATTAGGAATAAAGTTAAACTTGGAATTAGTGCCTGTCCGCGAAGAACATATGTCAGCCTATGAAATGATGCTAAGTGAATCCCAAGAACGCATGTTAATGGTTTTAAATCCAAAACTAGAAGAAGTTGCAAAATCAATCTTTAATAAATGGGATCTAGATTTTGCTATTATTGGTGAAACTATAGCTGAAGACAGGTTCATTATTACACATAACGGAGAATTAAAGGCAAACTTACCCTTAAAAGCTCTCTCAGGGGCAGCACCAGAGTACGATCGGCCCTGGCTGCCTACTCCACCGGCTGTTCCCTTCTCTAGAGTTCTGAACATGGATCCGATTGTTGCACTAAAGCAAATTATTTCTAGCCCTAATTATTCAAAAAAGCATTGGATATGGGAGCAATACGATAGTCAAGTTATTGCCAATACAATTTTAACTCCTGGAGGTAATGCTGGTGTGGTTCGCATACAAAATACTAATAAAGCCTTAGCATTCACCAGCGATGTAACCCCCAGATATGTTAAAGCAAACCCAAGAGAAGGCGGCAAGCAAGCAGTGGCCGAAGCTTATAGGAATCTAACAGCTGTCGGGGCTCTACCACTTGCCACCACGGACAATCTAAACTTCGGAAATCCAGAAAAACCAGAAATAATGGGGCAACTAGTAGAGGCAATTCAGGGTATTGGGGAGGCAGTAAATTTCTTAAACATGCCAATAGTCTCTGGTAAC
>JAQBUS010000271.1 GCA_027623875.1 Pseudomonadota bacterium | reverse complement strand
AAGTGGATCAATTGCTGCAGCATCGTAACCGCAAGCAATTATTATCAGGTCGGGCTTAAATGATTTCAATTTAGGAAGAATTAAGCGTTCCATAACCTCAAGGTATAAGGCGTGACCACCGCCAGGGGGTAGAGGAATGTTCATATTATAGGTTGTTCCAAGTCCGTCGCCTATGTCTTCAGCGAATCCGGTATCAAGGGGGTAACATCTTTCCTGGTGAACGGATATTGTGAGAACATCGGGTTGATCAAAAAAAATAGCTTCTGTTCCATTACCATGATGTACATCCCAATCAACAATAGCTACCCTTTGGGTCAGTTTTTCTGCTCGTGCAGCTTCAACAGCGATTGCAATATTAGCTAGCAAACAAAAACCATTTGGAAAGTCAGGCAGACAGTGGTGCCCAGGTGGCCTTGATAAGGCATAGCTATTTTTATTTTCATTTTTTAAAACTGAAAAAACAGCTTCTTTAGCTAACCCAGAAGATAATGAGGCAATTTCATAACCTCCTTTTAAAAATGGAGTTAGATGTCCAAAACTCCCACCATTTTTATCCGAAAGATCTTTGAATTCTAGTAAGAATTTTTTTGGATGAACCCGGAGTAAATCTTCGAAGCTTACAGGTGTTGCTGATTTGACATCTAGCTCTTTTAATAGTCCAGTTACGTCAAGAAGGTTTTTCAGTCTTCGTTTCGTTTCGGGGTTTTCCGGGTAGCTTTCTGAAACTGATGGTTGCACCAATCCCCCGATAGGTAGAGTGAAAGAGAAATCACCACCTGAGTGCCAAAAACAATGTTCATCCCAAAAAAATCCAGTTTTCATATTTTTTCTTACCCTTAAATTTATAACGAAATCAAGTTTTGATTTATTCAAGTTGTAGTTATAATAAGATGTCCTTGATCGTAAAAATTTTACGGCACTCAAGATAATTTACGGAGTATAAAGCGGGCTCTGTAAATTATTTATGTAATTAGTTTTACTCAGACTTAAATTTAATAATTATCTATTTTTTCTTCGACGCAAATGCAAATAATATACTAAGGGAGCTAATAGATAATCGTAAATGACAGAAGAAAAATGTTTTAAGATCGGCAACTTAACAATTTTATACAGCCAGAAATAACGAGGCATCGATTTCCACAAAGCAAGGAAGGCGTCGATACCAGATTTTAGCTGCCCTTCTTGTAGGACGTATAGACGTTTTGCGGCCTGATCCTGTGTCAAATCCCAATTTTTAAGAGATAAGGTGTTTAGATCATCAAATTCAATTGTTAGTTTTTTTTCTCTAGCATATCGCTGATACGTATTAATTTCGAAATTACATACGGGGCATTTGGCATTATACAGAACACGAATTTCACTCATTTAAATAGTCTTTTTCCAAAAAGATCGTATTCTGTCGATTCCGTTACTTCTACTGTTACCCTGTCACCAGGTTTCAGGTCATGGTATTTTTTTTCAATAAAAAGATTTCCGTCTATCTCAGGTGCGTCGTATTTCGTTCTACAAATAGCAACATCACTATTAATTTCATCCACCACAACTTCGTAGATTGAGCCAATTTTATTCTTAAGTTTCTGCTGTGATATAGCTTGGGCGGACATCATGAATCTATCCCAACGCTCTTGTTTGATATCTTCGGGGACCTGATTTTCAAAAGAGCTTGAGCGAGCTCCTTTGACATTTTCATACTTAAAACAGCCGACTCTATCTAGCTGGGCTTCTTGCAACCAGTCAAGCAGCGTTTGAAACTCTTCTTCTGTCTCTCCAGGGAAACCGACAATAAATGTTGACCTTATCGATAAGTCGGGACATTCGGATCTCCATAAGTCAATTTCTTGCAGGGTTTTTGCGGCAGCTGCTGGACGAGCCATACGACGAAGAACATCAGGGTGAGCGTGTTGAAAAGGAATATCTAAATATGGAAGGAGTCCACTTGAAGTGTCTGCCATTAAGGGGATTAAATTCCTAACGTGGGGATAAGGGTAAACATAGTGAAGGCGCACCCAAGCACCTAGCTCCCCTAATTCTTTAGAGAGGTCTACGATATGGCTTCTAACTTCTTTGTCGTGCCAAATATTCTTATCGTATTTTCGATCTATACCGTAAGCAGAAGTGTCTTGTGAAATAACTAGTAGTTCTTTCACCCCCGCGCTTACTAATTTCTCAGCCTCTCGTAGGATTGCATGTGATGGTCTCGAGCTCAGTTTACCTCGCATATCGGGGATAATACAGAATTTACACTTGTGATTACACCCTTCAGATATTTTTAGATAACTATAGTGCCTAGGAGTTAGAGTTACTGCTGTGGTAGGTGGAAGCAAGTCCATAAATGGGTTTGGAGAAGGGGGAACAGCTTTATGAACGGCATCTAGTACTTTTTCGTATTGATGGGGACCAGTGACAGCAAAAACAGTTGGATGATTGCCTATGATGTAATCGGGATCTGCGCCCAAACACCCCGTAACTATTACATGCCCATTTTTCTTTAGTGCTTCTCCTATCGCATCAAGACTTTCTGCTTTTGCCGAGTCTAGGAACCCACATGTGTTTACTATTACAGCATCAGCTCCCTCGTAGTTTGGACTAATAGCATACCCTTCAGATCGAAGCCTAGTAAGAATACGTTCACTATCTACCAGGGCCTTAGGACACCCAAGTGAAACCATTCCAATTTTTGGTTGACTGTCTTTTGATTTTTCATGGAAAAAAATCTTGGGAGCTATGTCTGGGCGTTTTTCTTGTTTCAGGGTCATTAGTCACTCTGTTTCATTCCAGAAAAGATTACGTCTAAGTTGTTAGGTTTGTATTAAATCTACTATACATTCACTCAAAACATTTTTAATATTACCTACGTTTTTCGCGACGGATTGTCATAGGTTGAAAAGCTACCCCAACATGAGCTTCACAATAGGGTTTTCCCGTTTGTGCAGGAAGCCCACAGAACCAAAAATCTTCTGTCGCGGGATCACCAACAGGCCATTTGCAAGTTCTTTCCGTTAATTCCATTACGCTAAGTCTTTTTGCTTTTTTCTCAATTTCTCTAACCGTAGCTAGTGCTTCTGGGCTCACTTCATTAGCAGATGGTTGAGGTGGAAGGGGTTGCCCAGCAGTAATTATTAGCTTTGGTC
>JAQBUS010000270.1 GCA_027623875.1 Pseudomonadota bacterium | reverse complement strand
ACAGAATTAAAAAGCCATCTTTCTGGGTACCAGCGCTTAGTTCATCCAACTGAAATGGGAGATATGTTTAAAGCATTGGCACTTTTCCCAAAAAAATCTCGAACCCCAGGAGCCTTCAAAAATTGACACTAAAGCCTCTTATATCTCCAAAATTGCAACCATTTATTCATGGTTTTTTTTCTAGGGAAGGAGGTAGTTCCTCTGGTATATTCAAAGGGTTAAACTGTGGGTTTGGATCAACGGACTCTAGCGATTCTGTAAAAAAAAACCGTCAACTTATTTGTGATACCCTATCAATAAATTGCAAAAATTTAGTATCGCTATATCAAATTCACTCAAACAAAGTGATTATTCTAAAAAATCCAACCCATAACCAAATTAAAGCTGATGCTATGGTAACTCAAGAAAAGGGCGTAGCACTCGGAATATTGACCGCAGATTGCTAGCCAATACTTTTTGCTGAGCCTTACTCCAATGTCATCGGCGCTGCTCACGCCGGCTGGAAAGGCGCCCTGTCAGGTGTTGTAGAGAACACAATCGAAGCTATGGTCTCTCTGGGAGCAAAGAGAAATAGAATAAAAGCAATAATCGGGCCTACGATATCGCAAAATGCATATGAGGTTGGAGGCGAGTTTTTCGATCGCTTCATTCTAGACGCGACTGAAAACTCTAAGTTTTTTAAATCTACAACTGGTAATAAGATGCTCTTTGATCTTCCAGCATATACACTCAAGCGCTTAAAAGACGCTGGTGTAACGGGTGAATGGGTAAAAGAGTGCACCTATGAAAATTCTCGGCGGTTTTATTCTTATAGACGATCAGTTTACAATGGGCATGCAGACTATGGACGATTAATGTCTATTATAGCCATATGAAGGTTATGTTAATTTTTGAAAATTAAAAAGACCCTGGGATTCTTTCTTCAACCACGTCAAAAGGAATTCCAGGTTCATCCTTTGACACCCTAATTACCAAAGATGTTTTAACGCTTGCAACGTTATCTGCTGATGTGAGTTCTTCAGTTAAAAAACTCTGAAATAAACTTAGGTCAGGGGAAACACACTTAAGAATAAAATCAACTTCTCCATTTAACATATGACACTCGCGAACAAACGGCCAATCTCGACACTTCTGCTCAAATGCGATTAGGTCTGCCTCGGCTTGGCTTTGGAGACCAACCATTGCAAAAACTTTTACCTGAAAGCCAACAGATCTAGACTCCACGTCAGCATGGTATCCTTTAATGAATCCACTTTCCTCCAAAGCTCTTACTCTGCGCAGGCAGGGTGGAGCAGAGATGCCGACCCTTCTTGCTAACTCGACGTTTGTCATCCTTCCATCAGATTGTAATTCCGATAATATTTTTCGGTCTATTCTATCTAGTTTTGAAATTCGCATAGGCACCTCTTTCAGAAAAAACTTACTGAATAAAATCCATTTACGCAATAAAATTTCATATTTAGGTAATATTTTTACGAAAAGACCATTTAAATTAATGCTTGTAAGTGACCTCTTATACCTTTCACTTAGCTTTTGCTCATCTTATAATAACCCTGTAAATTTAAAAGGAATCTGAAATGAGTGATAAAAAACATACGAAAGTATTAATTATTGGTTCGGGTCCCGCTGGTTACACTGCCGGCATTTATGCTAGTAGAGCAATGCTTAACCCGCTCTTAGTACAAGGAATTGAGCCAGGAGGCCAACTAACAACCACGACAGAGGTTGAAAATTGGCCCGGGGACAGTGAGGTTCAAGGCCCAGACCTTATGTTAAGAATGGAAAAACATTCAAAGGATATGGGGTGCGAAATTATTTCTGATATTATTACAGATTTAGATTTATCAAAAAGGCCGTTTACCGCAAAATCTGATAGAGGTGTTACGTATACAAGTGATGCAATTATACTTGCAACAGGAGCGAGGGCGAAATGGCTAGGGTTAGCCTCAGAAGAAAAATTCAAAGGCTTTGGGGTTTCGGCTTGCGCAACCTGTGATGGGTTTTTCTATAGGGGAGAAGAAATAGTAGTAATTGGTGGTGGAAACACCGCAGTTGAGGAAGCTCTTTTCTTAACAAAGTTTGCATCCAAAGTAACACTTATCCATCGAAGAGATGAATTAAGAAGTGAGAAAATTCTACAAGATAGGCTTTTAAAAAATCCCAAAATAAGCCCTTTATGGTTCTATGAACTTATAGAAGTACTTGGGACTTCTAATCCATTAAGTGTTACTGGGGTCAGAGTCAAAAATGTTAAAACTGGCGATATTATTACTCTTTCTTGTAAGGGGGTTTTCATTGCCATAGGTCATTCGCCTGCAAACGAACTGATTAAGCATGTTCTGGAGACACATCTGGGAGGCTACGTTGTAACGAAACCTGATAGCACAGAAACATCTATACCAGGGGTGTTCGCTGCCGGTGATCTAACAGACCATAAATATAGACAGGCAGTAACAAGTGCTGGAATGGGGTGTATGGCAGCGTTAGAAGCAGAACGTTTTCTTTCTGAAAATGAATAAATAAAAGGTAATTAGTTTTAAAATATTTTCCAAATAAACTAATTTATTAAATATCAATTCAAAATTGAGGTAATTAGAAAACGACTAACCTTGGATATAATTGCTTAATTTAAAGTTAACGTTATAAGGATTACTCCGTTACAAAATACGAGGCATATTATGAACGAAGTTAAAGTTGGACTCATTATGGGTAGTCAGTCAGATTGGCCAATAATGAAAGAAGCTTCAAACATACTTAAACAACTAAATATTCCATATGAAAAAAAAATAGTGTCTGCACATAGAACCCCAGACAGGCTTTGGGATTACGGAATAACAGCTTTAGGCAGAGGTATTGAGGTTATTATTGCTGGTGCTGGAGGAGCAGCTCACCTTCCAGGAATGATTGCGTCAAAAACTCGTATTCCTGTCATTGGTGTTCCAATGCCTACTCAAGCTCTATCCGGGTTGGACAGCTTATACTCCATCGTACAAATGCCTAAAGGTTATCCTGTCGCCACAATGGCAATTGGAGCCCCCGGTGCTGCCAATGCAGCTCTTTTTGCTGCAAGTATTCTGTCCTTAAACGATCACCAATTAGCCGAAAAATTGGAAGCTTGGCGCCAATCATTATCCAA
>JAQBUS010000269.1 GCA_027623875.1 Pseudomonadota bacterium | reverse complement strand
TTGGGAACTTCAATTTTATCCTTATAAAAATCTTTATTAATCGGATCATGGGTGATTTTATAGCCGGCTGTCCTAACTCCAGTTATAACACCTTCAAGAACTGCCTTCGTAGCATCAGCCCGTCGCTCTGGGGAAACTTCAAAAGCTCCGAATAACATGATCGAAAGGCTGGTAACTAGAGATGACAGAAATGATAAAGAAAAAGCCTCAAGTCCAAATAAACCCACGTAAAATACTCCCTGAAAAAAATTATCCTAATATACTTATACTAAATTGATAGAACGCCAAGTCCCTATCTTTTTAAACTAATAAATTTAAGTCAGATCAGAATGAAATTTGCAAACCTTGTAAAATTCTTCTCGTGATGTCTTAAATGTATTAATTGGACTTTTGGAGTTAGCATACCCAAAGGAAATCACACAAACGATATCCCGATCATGTGGTATTTTTAAAAAGTCTCTAATCACTGGAGCCTGTCCCGCTAAGGCAGCTTGGGGTATCGACGCAAGGCCTGAAGCCGTCGCAGCCAACGTAAAGGCTGTTATAAAGGAGCCACAGTCAAGAATTCCGTATGTTCCGAGCTCTTTTGCTGATGTGATTACGGCTACACTGCTAGCTCCGAAAAACTCATAGTTCCTCAACATTTGTCTTTGAGAAGATTCACGATCACCCATTTTAATACCAACTGAGCCGTAGAGCTGGAGAGCACACTCTCTTCTGCGCATTTTATATACACCATCGTATTTACTGGGAAATGGTATATCTGGTTGATGCATCCCATTTGCTCCGGCCTTTGTAGTCTTTTCCCTAAGCTCTGTAAGTTTTCCTCCAGTAATAACATCAACCTGCCAGGGTTGTGCGTTACACCATGATGGAACTTTTTGAGCAGTATTAACTATAGACTTAATTAGCGCTTCTGGAACCGGTTTGGTTTTAAAATCTCGACACGAATATCTCTTATCTAAAACTTTATTAAGAGCCTCTATTTGTGTAGTTGTATCCTCTATTTCCATATCTTAACTTTCTAGATTCTGTAATTACCCAGTGGAATACCGGACTATAATCTAATTAGCTGTAAAGATATTAACTTGAAAGCATTGTCTTTAGCCTTTTTCGCTAGCTATATAATAACTTAAGAACTCAGCCTAGATATAGGTTTTAAAAATAAGGATTTTAAAATTGATAGACGAAATCACTCCGGAGAAAATTTATGCTAGATCAGTTAAGGCCTACGCTCAGATTTCAAACAGCATATATAAAACACCCCTTTTAAAATCTAAAATTTATGGAGATAGTTTACTTTATAAAGCAGAAAACTTTCAAAACACCGGCTCTTTTAAAGTAAGAGGTGCACTTAGTAAAATAACTGCGATGAACGCCTCAGGTCAATTAACGGGTGTCAAACTCATTACGGCCTCGTCTGGAAACCATGGCATAGCCTGTGCGTTCGCAGCCAGTCGGTTGGGGGGTGATTTAACCGTAGTTCTTCCTGAAAATGTTTCCCCCGTAAAGTTAAGTAAAATTAAGGGATATGGTGTTACAGTAATTCTTAATGGTCAGGAATCGGGTCTTGCCGAATCTTACGCTCAGGCCTTAGCTAAAGAGGAAGGCTATATTTACATTTCGCCATATAACGACCTTGACGTAATAGCAGGGCAAGGGACTATAGGTTTGGAATTAATTGAAGACCTTGGACGTTCATGTGTCAATAATATCTTTGTTTCTATGGGCGGGGGCGGGTTAATTAGTGGTATTTCCTCGGTTCTTAAGGCCGTCAATCCAGACGTTAAAGTTTGGGGGGTCTCTTCACTAAATTCTTGCACTCTGGGAGACTCACTAAAAACAGGAAGAATTATTGAAACCGATCACATTGAAACATTAGCGGATGGGGTTGCTGGAGGGATCGATGCTGATACGATCACTTTTGACATTACAAAAAATACAGTTGACCAGCTTCTTTGGTGTGACGAGGATGAAATTATTAGCTCTTTTCTAAAGTTTGCATACCAAGAGCATCAAATCGTTGAAGGTTCAGCCGCACTTGCTTTGGCTGGCTACGCGAAAGTTTCAAAAGATTTGGGCGATGAAACTTCGATAGTTTTGGTTTGCGGTTCTAATATCGATAAGGATTTAGCAAAAAAAATTCTTAGCAGTTAAGACTTTTTACTTAAAAAATTAAAACCAATTAAGTAACAAACTTTTTCGAAAGAAGTCTTTCGGTTACAGCTTTGGCAATTACTATATCTTGGATAGCAACACCGGTTAAGTCTGCAATACTTATTTGATTTTCAGAAATACGTCCTTTTGATGGATCTATGATAACCTGACCTATCTCTACAAGGTCATTTATTGTAATCTTTGTGGCTTTTAAAGCTTGTGAAACCTCACCTCTATGTTGGGATTGCTCTAGGCTATCGACGCAAACCACATCAGCTTTCTCTAACAGACTGGGAGATAGTTCGCATTTATCCTCTGTGTCAGAACCCATTGCTGTAATATGGGTTCCTGGTTGAATCATTTCCGCTGTAAGGAGAGGGGTTCGGGATGGAGTGGTCGTTACAATAAGTCGACATTCGTCACAAAGATCGATTAGGCTGTTTGTGACAATCACCTCGTACCCCATGGCTCTTAAATCAAATGCCGCAGCTTTTGATTTTAACTCATTTCTTCCCCAAATCATAACTTTTCTGCAGGTTGAAACTTTTTGTAAATATAGGGCTTGAATGCGAGCTTGAACCCCAGTTCCAACAATTCCAATAGTTTCTATTCTATTTGGACTTAAACATTTTGCTGCCAAAGCTCCAGCCGCGGCGGTTCTATGATTGGTTAACTCTCCTTCTTCCAACAAAACTGCTTTAAGTTCACCTGTTTTTTGGCTAAGAACTAACATGCAACCACTGAAGGGCGGCAACCCCAATTTTGGATTTTGAAAAAAGCCAGTTGCAATTTTAATGACTATACTGTCATCACCGTTTATTGCCCCATATTTTATATGTAATTCGCCGTTTACCTCAGGGAACAACATCTCTCCAATTGGCGGAACTACAACATGGCCTTTTGAGAGAGATATGAAACCCTTTGAAATCTCCTGAATTAAGTCAAAATCGTCTAAAGTTTTAAGAATTTGATTTAACGAAAAAATCTCT
>JAQBUS010000268.1 GCA_027623875.1 Pseudomonadota bacterium | reverse complement strand
GAAATTAACTCATGTCAGATCAAAAAAATCACTTACTATATCTAACCCAGTTCTTTTTCTTGCCAGTGACAGGGAATTAGCGGACGAAGCTTGGGCCGGAGATATAATCGGAATCCCAAACCATGGGCAATTACGAATCGGTGACACTTTAACAGAAGGAGAGGTCTTAAGAGTTACTGAACTACCTTCATTTGCACCTGAGCTTTTGAAAACCTGTAGAGCTGGTGACCCGTTGAAGGCAAAACATCTTGAAAAAGCACTAATGCAGTTTGCCGAAGAGGGTGCAGCTAAAGTTTTTAAACCGGATATGGGTTCAGGCTTCATCGTTGGAGTTGTCGGTCCGTTACAGTTCGAGGTCTTGGCGAGCAGAATAGAGATTGAATACAGTCTTCCCGTTAGATTTGAATCAAGTCAGTTTACTTCTGCCCGATGGGTTTCTGGTCCAAAGGAAAGTGTTGAAAAACTTATCCAAAACAACAAAATTCATATTGCTCGTGATAATGACGGTGACTTAGTTTTCTTAACTAGGCTCCAATGGGATATAGATAGAATTGAAAGGGATTTTCCAGAATTAAAGCTAGCGACAGTAAAAGAAATGATGACTTAAAGGGCAAATAAAAGTGACGCTATTGTTGACCTATCAATTGAGATGAAGTAACTGAGAAACGTTCGGGGAGATCGTCTTCGGGCCGACGCAGGGACGCGTTGGTAACTGCGTCCTACATATTCAACTGAATATACCCTGATTTTCGGAGTATAATGACAAAGTTTTCAGAATTAAAACTTCACCCAAAAGTTCTACAAGCGGTTGAGGAAGCTGGTTACACGGAACCAACCCCTATTCAGTCTGGAGCCATTCCATTTGCTTGTGAAGGGCGCGATATACTAGGGATAGCACAAACAGGGACTGGTAAAACGGCAAGCTTTACTTTGCCTATAATCACCCTGTTAAATAGAGGTCGTGCTAGAGCTAGAATGCCTCGTTCACTAGTATTAGCACCAACTCGCGAACTAGCGGCACAAGTTGCAGAAAACTTTGATACCTATTCCAAATATACAAAGTTAACAAAGGCATTACTTATTGGAGGCGTATCCTTTAAGGAGCAAGATCAGTTGATTGATCGTGGTGTCGATGTTTTGATTGCAACACCTGGACGGCTTCTTGATCACTTTGAAAGAGGTAAGTTACTACTAACAGGCGTACAAATTCTAGTAGTAGACGAAGCAGATAGAATGTTAGATATGGGTTTCATTCCAGATATAGAAAGAATATTCTCACTTACGCCATTCACCC
Organism: Pseudomonadota bacterium; assembly: GCA_027623875.1. GTDB lineage: Bacteria > Pseudomonadota > Alphaproteobacteria > Rhodobacterales > Rhodobacteraceae. Next base: position 1,865 of record JAQBUS010000268.1, on the reverse strand, counting down.
GGCAAACCTTGTTTTTCTCGGCTACAATGGCTCCTGAAATAGAGAGAATAACTAACACTTTTTTATCAAATCCCAAACGGGTAGAAGTTTCCCGTCAAGCAACTGCATCTGATACAATAGTACAAAATTTATATCAAATCCCAAGTGCGCCGCGTGATACTCAAGCTAAACAAAAAAGAGCGTTTTTACGGAAAATTCTAGAACAAGAGGGCTCTGGACTTTCAAACGGAATAATATTCTGCAATCGCAAGATTGATGTAGACATTTTAGCTAAATACTTAAAGACACACGGCTACGTTGCAGAAGCTATCCACGGCGATCTGGAACAGGCCGTCCGAACAAAAACTCTTGACGGTTTTCGGGAGGGAAAAATACGTCTTTTAATTGCATCTGATGTTGCGGCAAGGGGTTTAGACATTCCAAGCGTATCTCATGTTTTTAATTTTGATGTGCCCAGCCATGCAGAAGACTACATTCACAGGATTGGCCGCACTGGAAGAGCAGGAAGAATGGGGAAAGCCATAATGATTGCAACCCCAAAAGATGACAAATTACTTGAAGCCATTCAAAAACTAATTGGCACAGAAATTCCGTTAACAAACTTCCCAGTCGAAATTAAAAGGACTCCCATTCAACCCATCAAAGTAAATCCAATCAAGAGCATAAAGGTTTCTGAACCTATTCCAAAAACAGTTCAGTTAAAACCTAAAAGTATAAAGCCAGCTACCATGGTAAAAAAAGGATACAACAAAGAATTAATAACTTCAGACGAGAACTTTGATATGCCCAGCTTTATCAAACTTAGTTTCGAATCTAGAAAAAAAGACTGAAACGTCATAAGACTCTAAATTATTTAGTATTATGCCAATCTTGAGATTAGTATAGTAACTTCAGGTTTTTTTCCTATTTCAGACATACTAATTTTTCTTACGATTTTTCTGAGTTGCTCTTCAACTTTAGAGTCATCAGCAAGAGTTTTAGGATCCATCAACTGAATTGATTGGTCGATACTACCTTCAATAATATCGTTTAAACTTTCCTTAGAAGTTCCATTCTCTGGCAATCCTTTCAGTTCGCACCAGGAGTCTTCCAATGGTGTGTCATCTTCATCTATCAATATCCCGATGGTGACATGACCATTTAAGGCCAGCTTAATTCTGTCTTTTATTACCCCATCAGCTGCTCGGGTATATATTAAGCCATCCAAATAAAGGCGTCCTGTATCAATTTGATTTATAAGTTCAAGGGTCTTTCCAGACAAACAGACTTCTGATCCATTAGTTGCTAGAATAGTTTTAAAGCCCCCACTCTGAGCAACTTTACAGTGCTCTCTCATCATTCTGTGCTCACCATGCATCGGGATAATACTTTCGGGACTAATAAGTTGATGAAACTCGATAAGGTCTGGTCGATTAGCGTGCCCGGAGACATGGAAATTCCCCATACTATCATCAACAACGTCAACTCCCATTTCACTTAAGTTATTTACAATTCTTCCAACAGAAATTTCATTTCCAGGTATTGTTTTAGATGAAAAAACAAAAAGATCTCCTTGTTTTAGGGAAAGTCCTTGATATTTTCCACGACTCAACTGAGAAGAAGCAGCTCTACTCTCGCCTTGGGAACCTGTAACTAACAATAACAATTTATCTCTAGAAAAGCTTTGAGCTTCTTGCGCACTAATAGTGGTGGGGAAATCAGAAAGCACACCTATTTCTAAAGCAGCCTTAACCATTCTTTTCATAGCTCTCCCTAGTAGAACTACAGATCTACCTGAGGAAATTCCTGCATCCGCCAGGGTTTTCACACGCGCTATATTAGACGCAAAAGTCGTGGCTATTACCATCCCAGCTGCGGACTTTATC
>JAQBUS010000267.1 GCA_027623875.1 Pseudomonadota bacterium | reverse complement strand
TAGCAAGAAACCAAAATTAGATAAAAGGAAATCTATAAATGTTTTTTACTTTCCGAGGAATGCTCTGGGGAATTTGTCTACTTCTTACTGTGAAAACCAGCCTCGCTTTTGAAACTATTGCTAAATCAGCTATAATCTTAGACTTAGACTCTAACATTACCCTTATGGAAAAGAACGCCGATATGGCTCTTCCTCCAGCATCAATGTCAAAACTTATGACATTAAATATGGTTTTTGAAGCTCTAGAAGACGGTCGGCTTCAACTTGATCAGACCCTTCCCGTATCCGAACACGCTCAAAGCTACGATGGCTCAACAATGTTTCTTACCACTCAGGATAAAGTAAGTGTAGAACAACTAATCAGAGGTGTTGTCGTCTTATCAGGAAATGACGCGAGTGCTGTTTTGGCCGAGGCCTTATCTCCGGATGGAACCGAACGTGGGTTTGCAGACATGATGACTAAACGAGCTAAAGCCATAGGAATGACAAATTCATCTTTCGCAAACTCTAATGGAATGCCTGCAAAAAATCATAGAATGTCTACCCGTGATCTAGCAATTTTAGCTCAACGGTTGATTTCAGAATTCCCTCAATATTATGGGTATTTTGCTGAAACTGAATTTAACTTTAATGATCGTGCTCCTGCAAATCGATTTAATCGAAATCCACTATTAGCCATGAATATTGGCGCGGATGGCCTTAAAACAGGCCATACAAAAGAGGCTGGTTACGGCTTAGTCGGGTCAGCGATGCAGGGAGATAGACGAATTATTTTTGCTGTTTCAGGTATATCGTCTGAAAGCAAAAGGGCCAAAGAAGCTAATAGGCTAGCAACCTGGGCCTTTAGACAGTTTACCACAGTAAAACTTGCTGAAAAAGGTCAACTAATAGGATCAATTCCAGTGTGGCTTGGTCCCTCAAAAAGCTTAAAGATAGCAATTAGCTCGGACATTGAATTATTAGTTCCGGCCTTAGAAAAAGATAGTATTACGAGTAGTATTGTCTATCAAAGCCCAATATCTGCTCCAATTTTAGTTGGATCTCAGGTTGCCGAACTAATTGTAAGCGTCCCTGGATTTGAAGATAGAAAATTCCCTATTGTTGCTGGTGAGAGCATTGAAGAAGGCTCCTTTATGGTCCGATTTAAAGCTGCCGCAGAGATCTTGGGAAACAATCTTAAAAACCGGATAGGTAATCTCTTTTAATGTCCAAAGGTCTTTTTATAACATTTGAGGGCATTGATGGATCTGGAAAGTCTACCCAAGCAAAACTATTAGCTAAATCGCTAGAGGATAGTGGTCGAAATGTTATCTTGACCAGGGAGCCTGGTGGATCTTCTGGAGCAGAACTCATTCGAAAACTTCTGGTAGAAGGGCCTCCAAACAGATGGTCGGCGGAAACCGAATTATTGCTATTTACAGCTGCTCGTAGAGATCACATTGAAAAAACAATTAACCCCTCACTTGCAGCAGGAAAAATTGTTATTTCTGATAGATATGCTGATAGCACACGTGTTTATCAAGGCGTCACAAGAGGCGAATTAAGATCAAGCGTCGACAAGCTCCATGAACTGATGATTGTTAAGGAGCCCGACCTTACTTTTATAATTGATATGGACCCAAGCGTGGCACTAAAGAGAGGTCTATCTCGTAATTCAGGTGAGGATCGCTTTGAGGAATTTGGCCTGAGTTTCCAATATAAATTACGAGAGGGTTTTATCGAACTACAAAAGGACTTTAACAGTAGGTGCATAGTTTTGGATGGGTCCGAAAAAATTAATTCTTTAAGTTCAAAAATTTATAAGTTGGTCCAAAAAAAATTAGATGACTGATACAGAGCTCCCTCAATCAGATATGCTAGCGGGGGTCCCTCACCCGAGAGACTGCAAAACACTCTTCGGCCAGAATTTAGCCGAAGAGGATTTCTTAAAGGCCGTTAATTCAAAACGCTTACATCATGCATGGCTCATTACCGGGCCTAAAGGAATAGGCAAGGCAACCCTTGCTTGGCGTGCAGCTAGGTTCATATTAATAAACTCAAAGACTTGGGTTGAGAGTGTTTCTTCTTCACAAAGGAGCTATACCTCGCTCGATGTAAATGCGGGTGATCCAGTAAATAATAGAATTAATGCTTCTAGTGAGGCCGGTTTATTCGCTCTTCGTAGAAATTACGACAGGGGAAAAAAACGCTTCCAAAACAACATAACTGTTGATGAAGTTCGTAAATTAAAGAATTTCTTTTCACTTTCAAGCACAGATGGCTCTTGGAGAGTAGTTATAATCGATAGCGTGGATGACATGAATGTAAACTCACTAAATGCTCTTCTTAAATCCTTAGAAGAACCCCCTCAAAATTGTATATTCTTCTTGATAAGCAATAATCCATCAAAACTACTTCCAACCGTGAGATCACGTTGCAGAACGTTAAACTGTTTAAAGCTAAACCCTGAGGCTATGGAAAATGCTTTAAAAAACTCCGATACTAATATGGAAGGCCTAGATGGCATTATAACACTAGCAGATGGTTCTGTAGGTGGTGCCATCAATCTAAAACGTCAAAATGCGCTAGAAATATACTCATCATTGTTAGAGACTGTAAAAACTTTTCCAAACCTTGATGGTCATTTAGCGTCAACTTTAAGTGAAAAAGTATCCACTAGAGGTGAAAATCAAAACTTTGATACATTTATAAAACTTTTTGAAATTTTAACATCACGCCTTGCATTGGCTGGATTGGGTATGCTTAACCAAGAGATAGTAAAATACGAAAAATCTATCCTTACGCATCTTTCAAACACTGTTTATCATGCGCAAGAATGGGCCAGAGTTTTGGAAGAACAAGGCCGGCGTTTGAATTACGGAAAACAAGTTAATATAGATGCTTCAACCTTAATATTAGATACAATTATAAATATGAACAAAACATCAGCTAAATTGCGTGAGTATTAATATGGATGTAATAGAAATATCAGATAGCCATTGCCACTTAGACTTTAAGGATTTTAAAGATGACTTGGATGGGATCGTTCAGAGAGCACTAGTGGCGGGTGTTTCAAAGATGATAACTATTTGTACTAAACTCATTGACGAACCAAAAGTTCGATTATTAGCCGAAAAATATAAATCGGTTTATTACGCAGCGGGGACACATCCCATGAGCGCCGCAAG
>JAQBUS010000266.1 GCA_027623875.1 Pseudomonadota bacterium | reverse complement strand
CATATAAAATCTCAATATTATGTTTTTTGGCATAAGTATTTAAAACTGTAGGAATGTCATTCTTTGCATGCATAGCTGCAAAAAGCATTCCCGGAACAGCTAGAATTTTGGTACAACCCTTCTCTCGGAGCTTATCCAAACCATCCCGAATAACAGGGTTTGCAAATTCTAGATAGCCGTACTCTAGCTCCCAGTTCTCGGGAAGCATTGCAGGAAGTTTTTTTGCTAATACAGCAAACTCATCTACAGCAGCTTGACTTCTAGAGCCATGGCCACAAATCATTACTCCAATTTTACTCATAAATATTCTTCCCTATAGCATTTATACGCGACCATGTGTTTAGGCGATGGCCTTATATAGGGCATGATTTTAAACCAATTATCAAAAGCCAATACCCTTTAAGCTCCAATTAAAATTACAGGAGATTAAATGCAAAACTAGTTTAACATCTGACGATACGGCTATGGTAACCTCTGTTTGAGTAATTACATTAAGCCGCCAACCTCTCTGGCCATTACAGCGTCGTCTCGACTACTTATAAGCAGTAAAGTATATGCCGCAATCGAATTCATGACTTTTTAGACAATAAAAATGACACAAAATAAAAATTCAGTATTTTCAGTGTTTAAAGAATTTATTTTTAATTTTATACGGGGACTTAAGTGCTTTTTGAGAAAGAAACCCATATGACCACCTGGATAACCATTTGTGATACCTGCAAGAGAGACGACTGGCATCACGGCGATATAACTCATACAGACGGGGAGTTATTAGCATCAAAAGTAGAGGCCGAATTATCAAAGTATCCTAGTATAAAAGTAAGAAGGCACTCTTGCCTCATGGGTTGCTCCCATAGTTGCAATATTGCGATCCAAGCGGAACATAAAACATGTTACACTCTAGGAAATTTTGTGGCTTCAGAGAAAGATGCAAAAGCAATACTGGAATATGCAGAATTGCACTCCGATAGTGAGAAAGGCGTAGTGCCGTATCGAGAGTGGCCAACAGATATAAAAGGCCACTTTATCACTCGACATCCACCTATACCAAAAATAACATGAATGAAATTTTCACACAACATGGCGGGAAACTAAGTGCCGCTATTAAACTCTTCGGAGGTAGTTCAAGTGACTGGCTAGATCTTTCAACAGGCATAAATCCTCGAGAATATCCTATTCCGAAAATTAACCCCGAAATTTGGAAAAATCTACCGGATGAAGCCAGTTTCTCTGATTTAGAGAAGGCAGCAAGAAATTTCTGGAATATTCCCGGAGAAACATCAATTATTTCAGCATCAGGAGCATCTGCACTGATTGCCTTAATCCCCAGAGTTAGCCCCAGCAAAACCGTATCCATCCCAAGCCCAACGTATTCCGAACATGCTATTTCCTTCAGAGCAGCCGATTATAGACAAATTGAAGAAAATGCCGAGGTGCAAGTAATTGTTAACCCAAACAACCCGGATGGAAACGTCTGGAACGCTGAAGATGTACTTAAAAGGCACCGGAAGCTTACAATTATTGATGAAAGCTTTTGCGATACCGTGAAAGAAAACAGCTTAATAGAGCTGTCTAGTCTAGCCGGATTTATTATATTAAAGAGCTTTGGTAAATTTTGGGGTTTAGGTGGGCTTAGATTAGGTTTCGCACTTGGACTAGAGCAAACTTTAAAACCGATACGCCAAGCTCTTGGTCCTTGGCAAGTATCTGGTCCAGCGTTAAATATTGGAACGCTAGCACTTAAAGATTTGAACTGGGCTCATGAGAACAGGCAGTTTTTAGAAAAACAATCAGCTCGCCTCGATACTCTAATGAATAAGCATAATGCCAAGGTAATAGGTGGAACATCACTATTTAGGTTATACCACGTAGATAAAGCTTCTTCAGTTTTTGAAAAATTAGCTTTAAAAAAAATACTCTCCCGAACTTTTAATTACAATCAAAGCTGGTTAAGGTTAGGAATGCCTGGGAGTAGGACCAACTGGCTTAAGCTTCAGGAAGCCTTATTAGAATGACTGGCTTGGAGGTTTTACTTCTGGCAATCTTAGTTGATGCTTGTTTAGGAGAGCCTAAGTTTATTTGGAGGAAATTTCATCACCCCATCGTACTCATGGGAAATCTAATTAAAGCTTTTGAGATTAAACTTAATATTGGAGAAAAAAAACTAAGGAACGGAATACTCACTCTAATATCCCTAATAATAATCGCTATAAGTATAGGAATCGTTTTTGATAAATTAATAGGGGGGACGCTCTTTGAAGTGCTTGTTGTCGCTATTCTGTTAGCATTCAGAAGTTTGTATGACCATATAATTGGCGTCACAAATGGGCTACGACAGAGTCTAGGAGATGGGAGATATATGGTCTCAAGGATTGTGGGTAGGGATGTAACAGAGATGGATGAATCGGACGTCGTTAGAAGCACAATTGAAAGTGCAGCAGAAAATCTTTCAGATGGGTTTATCGCTCCAGTAATTTGGTATCTGATATTAGGTTTGCCCGGTATAATAGTCTATAAGATGATAAATACAGCAGATAGCATGATAGCTTACAAAAGTGAAAAATATAAAGAATTCGGTTGGGCAACTGCAAAAACAGATGATCTAGTAAACTGGCTTCCAGCCAGAATCACTTCAGGTTTGATATTACTCAGCACTCGAAATTTCACTTCTTGGGAAATTGTTCGTAAAAATTCAAAAATTCACAGATCACCTAATGCTGGCTGGCCTGAAGGTGCTATGGCAGCATCTCTCAAGGTGGCTTTAGCCGGCCCACGAAGCTATAATGGGATTGTAGGATCTGATCCCTATATTAATTCAGAGGGAAGATACAATTTAGTAAAATCTGACATAAATAACTGTGGAAAAGTTTTATGGAAAGTCTGGTCCCTGATGTTTTTAATAATTTTTCTATTGGCGGGTTTGGTCCGTTTTATCTAAAAAATGGGGGATGGGATATATGAAACAGATCCATAAGAGTATCTCATTAACATTTTCCGTTTTATGCATGGGTTTTTTACTGCAACCTACACTTTCGCTGTCAGGGGTTACATGTGGTGGCTCATTTGAGAAATTTGTCCAACAGCTCAAACAAGAATCCGTTTCAAACGGCTATTCCCCGAGCATGGTAAACAATTTTTATAAAAAGGCTCAGCTGGATCCTAAAGTTT
>JAQBUS010000265.1 GCA_027623875.1 Pseudomonadota bacterium | reverse complement strand
TCCAACACCCACTATAGGGGCTGTTGGATTAATAGAAGATTTAAACATAATTATTAACGGATCAGTTCAAGAAGGGGACTTAGCATTGCTAGTTGGCGTAACCAAAGGTCATCTTGGTCAATCAGCTTTACTAGAAGAGGCTTTTAATATTTGTGAAGGAGATGCACCTCCAGTTGATCTGGCAGAGGAAAAAAAGAACGGGGATTTTATAAGAGATAATGTTTCTCGGATCCAGACCTGCTCTGATCTTTCAGATGGTGGGCTTGCCTTAGCTGCCTTTGAGATGTCAGCAACATCAAATATTGGCTTAAACTTATACACCGGTGATTTGGCTAATCTTTTTGGAGAAGACCAAGCCAGATATCTAATTGGTACGGCTTCCGATAAAGCAGTTAGCATTATATCAGCAGCTAAAGAAAAAGGTGTGTTCATTAACCAGGTTGGAATTTTTTCTGGAAGAACCGTAAAATTGGGGACATCTGAAGCCAACCTTGATGAACTCAAAGAATTGTATGAGACAAGCTTTGAAAAAATTATTGCTTGAAAGGTACTTGTAAGAAGTATTAACAATCATTAACTTCAAAGTTATAATTTAAGGGGTTAAATCAATGGCTATATTAGCAAAAGAAATTGAAGACCTAATTAGACAAGACTTTCCAAAAGCGGAAATAATAATCACAGACTTAGCCGGAGACGGAAACCACTATGCTGCCGAAATAACTGATGAGAGCTTTAGAGGTAAAAACAGAGTACAACAGCAGCGAGCGGTATATGCCTCGCTAAAGGGAAAAATGGATGGGTCAAACGGTCAACTTCATGCATTAGCTCTCACAACGAAAATACCCTTATAAAAAAATTACTCGATTAACTTAAGGAAAATTCAGATGTCAGATACAGAAAACACAATTAATGACGTGGTCAAAAATAATAACGTAGTCCTTTTTATGAAGGGGACAAAATCTATGCCACAATGTGGCTTCTCAAGTAAAGTTGCCGGTATACTAAATTTTATGGGCGTTGAGTTTCAAGATATTAATGTTCTTGAAAATCAAGAAATTAGAGAATCTATAAAAGTTTACTCGGATTGGCCAACAATTCCTCAGTTGTATGTAAATGGAGAGTTCGTGGGAGGTTGCGACATAATAACTGAGATGACTCTATCAGGTGAGCTTGATACCCTTTTGGAGGAAAACAACATTTCATTTAATAAAGAAGCTGTAAATAAAATACGTGAAGCTAACGGATAATTAAAAATATTTCTATCAGCTCAATATTTTAAAAATTGAGCTCACCGCAATAATTGTTTAACTTTTAAAACCGTGGCTTCAGCAGTGATATTAAAATGTTTATAAAGTGTTTCTGCGGGCGCTGATGCCCCGAACCCTCCCATCCCAACAAAGCCAGCTCTATCGGCCTTACCTCTTTCACCCAATAACCAGCGGTCCCAACCAAAGCCAACTCCGGCCTCGATTGCGACTCTTACTGGGCCTGATGGCAACACTTTACGCCTATAAGATTCATCCTGATTTTGAAAAAACTCCCAACAAGGCATAGAGACAACTCTCACTCCGACGCCTTCATTTTCCAAAAATTGTTGAGCGGCCAACGCAATCTCGACCTCTGACCCGGTTGCCATCAATATTGCCCGCCGTTTATTTATAGATTCCCGCAAGATATATGCACCAGTAGATACTAAGTTTTTCTTTACGTGCTTAACTCTAACAGTTGGAAGGTTTTGTCTACTAAGTGCCAAAATACTAGGGGTTTTCTCTGAATTCAAAGCCAACTCCCAACTCTCAGCAGTTTCAATTGCATCCGCAGGTCTGAAAACATTCAAATTAGGAGTCGCTCTAAGCATAGCCAAGTGTTCAACTGGCTGATGTGTTGGACCATCCTCGCCAAGACCTATGGAATCGTGAGTCATTACATAAGTCACAGGAATTCCCATTAAAGCAGAAAGGCGGATCGCAGGCTTAGCATAATCGGCAAAACACATAAACGTCCCACCATACGGCTTTATCCCACCATGAAGAGACATGCCATTCATGGCTGCCGCCATTCCATGTTCTCTAATCCCGTAATATAAGTAGCGGCCAGTTCTATTAGAAGGGTCAAATACGCCTAAACCTTTTGTCAAAGTATTATTAGAACCAGTCAAATCAGCGGATCCTCCAAAAGCCTCTAAAACGATCGGATTAGAAACTTCTAAAATCATTTCTGAAGCCTTCCGAGTTGCAATTGTTGGCAAATCATTTGAAATCATTTTTTTGAATACAGTTAGTCTTTTTGACAAAACTAATGAGGTCGGTTCAGAATATGTTCTATCAAACTCTCTTCTTTTTTTAGAGGGTAATTCAGTGTAGCGTTTTTGCCAGGCCAATCGATTTCGTGCGCCAAGTCGTCCAATTTTGGACCACTCAAATTTAATTTCATCTGGAATAACAAAAGACGGGTACGGCCAACCATAAGCTAGACGAGTTTTTGCTATGAGTTCAGGATCAATTAATGCACCGTGGCCCTTAGACGTATCTTGGGCAGAAGACCCTAGAGCAATATGAGTTTCACACGCAATCATTGATGGTTTTCTTGAGTTTTTAGCGATTATAATAGCCGTATCTATTGCAATAGGATCATGTCCATCAATTTTTTGAACATGCCAACCAGCTGCCAGAAACCGAGCGGCTTGATCAGTCCTATCTGAAAGGTCCACTGTTCCATCAATCGTAATATTATTATTATCCCAAAATACAATTAATCGACTTAATTCTTGTCTTCCTGCCAAACCGATGGACTCATGGCTAATGCCTTCCATTAAGCAACCATCTCCAGCGATAACATAGGTAAAATGATCGACTAACCCCCCGCCGAAGCGCGCTCTTAGATGCTCCTCAGCAATAGCAAAACCGACAGCATTCGCCAGACCTTGACCTAATGGACCCGTAGTTGTTTCGATACCTTTCGAGTGGCCAAATTCTGGGTGACCAGCAGTCTTTGCTCCCAATTGGCGAAAATTCTTTAGCTCTGATAGAGGCATATCTGAGTAACCGGTTAGATGTAAAAGCGCATACAAAAGCATGGAACCATGACCAGCAGACAAAATAAATCTATCTCGATTAAACCATTTAGAATCGTGGGGATTGAATTTAAGGAATTCGAATGCAAGGCATGTCAGGACTT
>JAQBUS010000002.1 GCA_027623875.1 Pseudomonadota bacterium | reverse complement strand
AAAATATATATAAGATTGATAATGCCTAGTTGTTCTTCCTTTCAGCCATCATTTTCTTAAGTTCAGAGATGGCCTTCGCAGGGTTTAAGCCCTTAGGACAGGTTTTAGTGCAGTTCATTATTGTATGGCATCTATAAAGCTTAAAAGAATCCTCTAACTGATTCAATCTCTCATCGGTTGCCTCATCTCTAGAATCAATTACCCACCGATAAGCATTTAAAAGGGCCGCTGGCCCCATGTAGGAATCACTATTCCACCAGTAAGAAGGACAAGCAGTTGAACACGAGGCACACATGACGCACTCATAAAGCCCGTCCAGTTTCTTTCTGTCTTCAATAGACTGCCTCCATTCGGTCTTAGGCCGAGCAGTCTTTGTCTCAAGCCAAGGCATAATAGAAGCGTGTTGGGCATAAAAATGAGTTAGGTCAGGTATTAAATCCTTAACTACCTCCATATGGGGCAGTGGATATATTTTAACTTGTCCTTTTATCTCATCCATTCCGCATATACAGGCTAGCGTATTTGTTCCATCAATATTCATCGCGCATGAGCCACAGATCCCCTCTCGGCAAGATCGTCGAAAAGTAAGAGTTGGATCTATTTCACTTTTTATTTTTATCAATACATCCAAAACCATTGGGCCGCAGTCTTCCATGTCAACAAAATAGGTATCAATTTGCGGGTTTTTATCGTCGTCTGGGCTCCATCGATAAACTTCAACCTTTCTTAAGTTAGTTGAACCATGCGGTTTAGGCCATGTTTTTCCTATTTTTATCTTCGAATTTTTTGGAAGAGTAAGCTGAACCATTCATTTATCCTATCTCATAATTTGTAATCTAAAGAGCTTTTTATTAGTAAACTCGAGCTTTTGGGGATATCTTTTTGGGATCGATACCACCATCTTTCTCTCTTGTAAGAGGCTCAAGGTGAACATCTCTATAATTTATTCTATTCTCTTCCCCATTAATAAGAACCAAAGAATGCTTTCTCCAATTCTCGTCGTCGCGATTAGGATAATCCTCGTGAGCATGTGCTCCTCTACTTTCTTTACGAGCTTCTGCAGCCACTATGGTAGCAACTGCATTGGGCATTAGATTGGAGAGTTCTAGCGTTTCCATAAGATCAGAATTCCAAATCATTGAATGATCTGAAACCTTAATGTCATTAAACTTTTTTGAAACAGATTGCATTTTTTGAACCCCTTCCAGAAGGGTTTGATCTGTCCGAAATACGGCTGCGTCCGATTGCATCGTCTGTTGCATTTCCAAGCGCAGTGCGGCTGTGGGGATGGAACCATCGGCATAACGCAAATTATCAAATCTATCTATCGCTCTCTGCACAGATATCTTTGATACTGGCATATTAGCAGTTTTTGGGTCAACAATCTTTCCAGCTCGTAAAGAAGCTGCTTTTCCAAAAACTACTAAGTCTATTAAGGAATTAGATCCTAACCTATTTGCTCCATGAACAGACGCACAACCGGCCTCTCCTACAGCCATAAGGCCAGGAACAACTCTGTCATTGTTTTTCGATGTTGGAGAAAGAACCTCTCCCCAATAATTTGTGGGTATTCCACCCATATTGTAATGAACGGTAGGTAAAACCGGAATGGGCTCTTTAGTTAAATCGATTCCGGCAAATATCCTTGCACTCTCAGTTATACCAGGCAACCGGGTAGCGAGCGTCTCTGGTGGAAGGTGGTTCAAATGAAGGTGAATATGGTCTGCCTTTGAACCAACTCCGCGACCTTCTCGAATTTCTAAAGTCATGCACCGTGAAACAACATCACGAGATGCTAAATCCTTATATGTTGGAGCATACCTTTCCATAAACCTCTCCCCCTCGGAGTTTGTTAGGTAACCACCCTCACCTCTTGCTCCCTCTGTGATAAGACATCCCGCACCATATATACCCGTTGGATGAAACTGAACGAACTCCATATCTTGCAAAGGTAACCCTGCCCTAGATACCATTCCACCTCCATCACCGGTACAGGTATGCGCAGATGTTGACGAGAAGTATGCCCTACCATATCCACCAGTAGCCAAAACAACCATTTTTGATTTAAAAAGATGAAGAGTGCCATCCTCCAACTTCCAGCACAAAACTCCCGTACAGACCCCATCATCACTCATCATAATATCAATAGCAAAGTATTCTATAAAAAATTCAGCGTCATTTTTTAGAGACTGGCCATAAAGAGTATGCAACATCGCATGACCTGTTCTGTCTGCAGCGGCACACGTTCTCTGAACTGGCGGTCCCTCTCCAAACTCTGTTGTGTGTCCTCCAAAAGGACGTTGATAGATCTTACCATCTTCTGTTCTGGAAAAAGGAACACCGTAATGTTCTAGTTCATACACTGCCTTAGGGGCCTCTCTAGCCAAATACTCCATGGCATCTGTGTCGCCCAACCAATCTGACCCTTTTACAGTATCATACATGTGCCATTGCCAATTATCTGGGCCCATATTTGATAGTGATGCCGCAATGCCTCCCTGCGCCGCTACTGTATGCGATCTAGTAGGAAATACTTTCGTGATGCAGGCTGTCTTTAATCCCTGTTCTGCCATACCAAGAGTGGCTCGCAAACCTGAGCCCCCAGCCCCAACAACGACAACGTCGTATTCATGGGTTTCGTAATTATAAGCTTCCATTAAAATATCTCCAGGAACTAAAGTAAAATTCGGACCAGTGCAAATAAACTCATTCCGATTGCTGTATAACAAACTAAATTCATCACAATAATTAAAGTGCGTCTAGCTTCTCCCCGTACATAGTCTTCAATCAGAACTTGTACACCCAAACTAAAATGAACAAATATAGCCGAAAGGCTAAAAAACATTAGTAGAGCATTAAAGGGTCTGGATAGAAACGCGATCACTTCTGAGTACGGAGATCCAAATATCGGTCCAACACTGAAAATAAATAAAGGCATTAAGAAAACAAGGACAATGGAAGACCTAACCATCTTTTTATGATGACGCGTTCCTGATCTTGAATCTTGACCCGATAGAATTTTTTTTGACTGAGAAGAGGTCACGTTTTTCTTTCTTCTAAATTATTAAAGCTGTAAATGCACTTAGACAAAATGATCCAACAACGACAATGTACGCCAAAATTTTTGCTTCATACAACTCTAATCCTCGCCCTGTATCCCAATACAGGTGCCGCAATCCAGCTAGAAAATGATACCAAAACGCCCAGATGGATAAAAACATAATAAAATCAACAAACCCCGAGTTAATATAAGGGCTAACTTTATTGAAATAATTTTCGCCCATTGCTACTGAAATAAACCAAAATACAAAAATTAAAGAACCAACTAATAGTGAGTTACCGGTTATACGCGTTAAAATAGATGTTACTGATGTGAATTGCGGACGATAAATTGTAATATGAGGGGAAAGTGGCCTATTTTTTTTCTTTTTAGTTTGCATCTAATTTTTACTCTCAAACTCTTTGAACCGTAGATATCAGAATAGTACTACTTGGTCACGTCGAATGGAACAAAATGGTCGCGGTATTTTGGCACATAAATTTTCTAAGAGTAAAACTTGAAAAACAAAATATAATTCTCTTTGCTTCATAATTAAAACATTTAGATTGGGACCAACGCCCAATAATCCATATCTAAGAGTACATTTTGATCATATCCACCGCACACATCGAATAAAGAGAAGCTCGTTGCTTCAGCTTTTTGAACAACTAAACGTAATCTCAATGCACCAAATTGTTTATTATTTAACTCGGTTAATTCCAAAATTTCAGACCACGCCTCTATCGTATCAGAAGCAAAACAGGGGTTTGAGTGCACACCCGAATTAATTCCTAATATTATCTGAGCATTTGCCAAACCATTAAAAGACAATGCGCGGCCCATTGATATAATGTGACCTCCATAAACCAATCGTCTTCCATCCGTTCTAGCCGTTATATCAAAATGAACTTTGGCAGTATTTTGCCAAAGTCTTGTAGCCATCATATGTTCGGATTCCGATATTGTTACCCGGTCAACATGATCAATCCGCTCGCCAACCTTATAATCGAATAGGCCAAACTTTTCACCTGATTGTGTGTAATCATAATTTTTGTAATTTAAAGAATCTGGTATAATTAAATCTGTAGAGTCTATGCTCTTAGCAAGCTTAGGAATAAAAGTTTTACCCTTAATTCCACCTATTAAGCTCTTACGAACTATCACCCATCGAACAAAAGTAAGTATTATTTCTTCCAACTCGTTAATTCCGAATGTTCTAACCCAAACTATACCGGATTCTCCATTTGAATTTTCTTTTAGCCCGATGATTTCAGATCGCGCTGAAAGGCTCTGCCCCGGATATACAGGTTTAAAAAACCTACACTCTGCATATCCAAGGTTAGCGATTGCATTTAAGGATATATCCGGCACTGATTTTCCAAAGATAGTATTGAAGACAATCAAATTATCTAATGGCGACCCAACCAAACCGCAGTTTTTTGCAAATTCCTCAGAACTGTAAATTGGATACCGTACAGGGTACAAACTTTGATAAATAGCCTTGTCGCCATCTGTTAATGTCCTTGGAACGGCATGATCTATAACTTGGCCTAGATGATAGTCCTCAAAAAAATAACCTTTTTTAGACTTGTCCATAAATCACCCTCAACAGATTAAAAAATTAAATTTTATAGCTATCATCCAAATGGATTAACTCCTAAAAACGTGTGAACCCAAACAGCTAATCCAAACAATATTGCTGCTTTAAGGGCATATATTATCTCGTATTTGGCATACACTCGCTCCGTAGTTTTAAGGTTTTCTTCGGATCGATTAATAAATATTACCGATATAATAGCCCAAACAAGAAAAGCCGAAAACAGTAATAAAGAAGCAAGATCTCCATTTGCACATAGGTGGCCCAATGCCCAAATTTTAACTGATGTTAACTGAGGGTGTCCAATCTTAGTTGCCAACCATACTTTATTTCTCTTTACTAAACTTAAACCGAAAATATAAACAGCAACCAGCATAAACATCGGAGTAAGATGTTTCAAAAATGTTGGCGGGTCATAAATAATTACGTTGGGAGCGTGACGGTACCCAATGACGATGAGAACTGTGGCTATGATGATCAATAGAGATAAGAAAACCTTTGCAAACTTCTCGTGGCGATCCTGTGTTCGTAGCCTAAGGTCAGGAAAAACTCTCTTAAATAGGTGCGCAAAAATCCAAATAAGTAATCCGACAATAAGTAAACCCATTAATTCTCCATAGCTTTAATTCTTAATTCTTTTCTTAATACTTCTTCTGCTTCTAAAACATGTAGGTTTTCTATAATTTTTCCGTCCAAAACCGCCACACCTTGCCCTAAGGACTTAACCTTTTCAAAAGCAAGAATTTGTTCCTTTGCATTTTTTATTTCTTGGTCAGACAATCCAAAACTCTTATTAGCAATCGGTATTTGCGCCGGATGCAGTAGCGACTTTCCATCGAACCCAATGTCTCTGCCTTCTTCACATTCTAATAGCAAGCCATCTAAGTCTTTAAATTTATTATATACGCCATCCACACACATAATATAGTGGCTTCTCGCAGACAGAAGACAGTTCTGAAGACTAACACCTAGAGACTTACGAGACCTGCTCTTTAGTTCTTTAGCGAGGTCATTGGTGCCCAAAACAAAGCCCTGCATTTTTGGAGCAGCAGCAATCTCTAGGCTATTAACAACTCCTAATGGTGTCTCTATCATTGCCCAAATTTTTATTTTTGAATCTTTAAGTTTGGCATCTAAAACGCTCGAAACAAATTTAATTACGTTAGATTCCTCTACTTTTGGAACAACAACAGCATCAATCTTTAAACTACAAACTACATGTAAATCATCCACACCCCATTCACTGCTAAGATCATTTATTCGGACAAAACATTTTTTTCTTCCAAATTGGGCGTCTTTTAAAAACTCACAAATAGCTCTTCGCGCACTGACTTTTTCTGATGGTAAAACGGAGTCTTCTAGATCCAAGATTATTACATCAGCTGCGAGGGTTAAACATTTCTCTAATGATCTGGGTTTTGAACCGGGAACATAGAGAACAGACCGGCATAAGAACTCTTCTGTTTCCATAACTTCATCTTTATTCATTTACCCATCACCCATCTTATATTAATCATAAGCATATATCTCTATGTTAATGCATCCCAAAAAAGCTTAATACCAGTTATTCCCAACAAAACGTAGCTAAACCCAAAATACAAGCGTTCAGGAATAATTCTGTGCGCTAAAGCGCCAACCAGAGTACCTAACACCATAACTGGAGCCATTAGTAAATTAATCTTTAGCGTGTCTAGTGTGAACAAACCTAAAAAAGCATAAGGGACAACTTTAAATATATTAATTGCAAAAAATGATATTACCGTCGTGGCTTGATATACAGTCTTATTAACGCCCTGTGATAAGAGAAACATAGCAACGGGAGGGCCACCAGCATGACTAACAAAACTTGTAAATCCAGCAAGGAGCCCAACCATAAGACCTACTCCTTTTCTTGCCCCCTGCCTTCTAAGTTTTACAACCCCTAAGTGGCGAAGTATTTGAAAACTTACAAACGAAAGCGAAACTCCCCCAATTAACATTCTCAGAATATCAGAGCTCACAACTTGATAAAACAAAATTGCAATTATTACCCCGCCAGCCCCACCAGCTATCAAGATCCTTGAATGATTTAAATCCCAGCGTTTCCAATATAGTTTTAGAGACACGACATCTGCTAACATTAACAGCGGAAGCATTATACCCAGAGCTTGAGCTGGCTCTAAAACCAATGCCAAAATAGGTGTTGAAATAAAGGCCACACCGCTTCCAAAAACACCCTTAGATACACCCGCTAAAAAAACAGCTCCGCACAAAAGTAAGGCTAGTGATAACGTAATTTCTATAATTTTGGTGCCCCGCAAAACCTCAAGTTATAATCTTAGCAACAAATAATCCAAAATCATTAATTTGAAACACAAGCCTTGCGCGCCTCTTTACAAGGGTTTAGGTCTTTACCCATAATTTTTCAGTGGAGACAACTAGAATGGGAAGACCTAAAATAGCGCTAATTGGAGCCGGCCAGATTGGTGGAACACTGGCTCACTTAGCCTCAACAAAAGAACTTGGCGATATCGTGTTATTTGATATAGCCGAGGGCACCCCGTCAGGTAAAGCACTAGATATCGCACAATCTGGCCCAATTGCTGGCTTTGATAGTATTCTCAAAGGCACATCTGATTATAAAGAAATAGCCAACGCAGACGTATGTATAGTGACTGCAGGTGTACCCCGCAAACCGGGAATGAGCAGAGATGATTTACTTGGCATAAATTTAAAAGTGATGAAGTCCGTCGGAGAAGGAATACGCGAACATGCTCCAAATGCCTTTGTTATATGCATTACTAATCCCCTTGATGCAATGGTTTGGGCTCTAAGAGAGTTTTCTGGTCTTCCTCACTCAAAAGTGTGTGGGATGGCCGGAGTTCTAGATTCTGGCCGCTTTAGGCACTTTCTTAGTGTTGAATTTAATGTATCCATGAGAGACGTTACAGCATTCGTACTCGGCGGACATGGAGATACAATGCTCCCTCTTCCGAGATATTCAACCGTTGCGGGTATTCCCTTGCCTGACTTGGTAAAAATGGGTTGGACAACACAAGAACGTCTAGATTCTATTATTCAAAGAACCCGGGACGGTGGGGCGGAAATCGTAGGATTACTGGGAAATGGGTCCGCTTTCTACGCTCCGGCGACAGCAGGAATAGAAATGGCCGAAGCATATCTAAAAGACCTAAAGAGAGTTCTACCGTGCGCAGCATATGTTGATAGTGCGTTTGGATTAGACGGCTTTTACGTGGGTGTTCCAGCAATAATTGGCTCCGGAGGAATAGAGAAAGTAATTTCCATCGATTTAACTAAAGAAGAGCAACTGATGTTTGACAAATCAGTTGCTTCAGTTAAAGGCCTGATAGACGCATGTAAGGCAATCGATAGCTCTTTAGTTAAGACATAGTAATAGAATAAGATGTTACTATTAGTGAGAGATAGGCACTAAATATTATAAAGTAACTTAAGATTATAATTTTGTGATCACAATAAAAAATATTGTGATCACAAAATGTATATTTCTCTATTATTGTGTTTATCTTACTCGGTCATCATGCAAGATATGCCTAATAACAAAATAGAAATGTTTTAAAAAGATATGGCCCAAAATCCAACTAACAAAGATTTTAACCAACCTTCTTTTATCCACGGCCACAACGCCGCATATTTGGAAACTCTTCAAATCCGCTACAGCAAGGATCGGCATTCCGTTGGAATTGAGTGGCAGGAGTTTTTCGAAAACCTTGACGATTTAAAAGAAGATATAGACCAGAGAGTTGACAAGCCCTCTTGGGGAAACAAAGACCAAAAAACCATAATCCTTGACCCAATTGCAGAAGAGTTAAGAGAAAACCTTGCTGAAGACATTACACTTAAATTGAATATCATTGCTTCGAACCTGAATGACCCAATCTCGGCTGAAGTAATCCAAAGATCAGTAACTGACAGTGTTCGAGCTTTAATGCTTATACGTGCATATCGAATATTAGGGCACCTAGTGGCAGAATTAGATCCACTAAATATGCGAGAAATGCCGGTTCACCCTGAGTTGGAACCCAGCAGTTACGGCTTCACTGAAGCCGATCTAAATAGGCCAATTTTCCTAGATAATGTACTTGGGCTGCAAACTGCAACTATTAATGAGATCCTTACTCTAGTAAAAAGAACTTACTGTGGAACTTTTGCCCTTCAATATATGCATATTTCCAATCCCGAGGAAGCAAGTTGGTTGAAAGAGCGCATAGAGGGATTTGGCAAAGAAATCTTATTTACGGCAGCAGGTCGAAAAGCAATTCTAAATAAAATAGTGGAAGCAGAAGGGTTTGAGAAATTCCTTCATATAAAATATACTGGGACCAAAAGGTTTGGCCTCGATGGAGGAGAAAGTTTGATTCCAGCAATGGAACAGATTATTAAGCGTGGTGGTGCACTGGGTGTTGAAGAAATTATCATTGGAATGCCTCACAGAGGGAGACTATCTGTCTTGGCAAATGTGTTGGCAAAACCTTACCATGCTATACTAAATGAATTTCAAGGCGGAAACTCTAAACCAGAATATGTAGACGGATCAGGTGATGTGAAATACCACTTGGGAGCCTCATCAGATCGAGAGTTTGATGGCAACAAAGTACACTTGTCACTTGTAGCAAATCCATCGCATCTCGAAGCTGTAAACCCAGTCGTTCTTGGAAAAGTTAGAGCAAAACAGGATCAAATTCGGGATCTCAATAGGGATAGGGTTTTACCCATCCTTATACATGGCGATGCGGCATTTGCAGGCCAGGGAGTTGTTGCAGAAGGATTTGGACTGTCAGGTCTTAAAGGCCATAAAACAGGTGGCACCATCCACATAATAGTTAATAACCAAATTGGCTTCACAACAGGACCACATTTTAGCCGGTCAAGCCCCTATCCAACAGATATTGCACTTATGGTTCAAGCACCGATTTTTCACGTGAATGGTGATGACCCTGAGGCCGTTGTGCATGCAGCAAAGGTAGCGACAGAGTTTCGCCAGAAGTTCCATAAAGATGTGGTGTTAGATATTATCTGCTATCGACGGTTTGGACACAATGAAGCTGATGAACCAATGTTTACAAACCCCTTGATGTACAATCAAATTAAAAATCAAGAAACCACACTTAGTTTATACGCAACCCGGCTTATAAAAGATAAACTAGTTTCGGTGAAAGAAGTCGAGAAGATGAAACTCGATTTCCAAACAAAAATGAGTGCTGAGCAAGAGCTCGGCAAGGACTTTAAACCTAATAAAGCTGACTGGTTAGACGGGAAATGGTCCCACCTAAAAACCAGCGAGGGCGGATATCAACCCGGAAACACTGCCATTAGCAAACAAACATACGATTCCGTCAGTAAAGCTTTAACCAGTTATCCAGAAAATTTTAAGTTACACCGAACGTTAGTGCGTTTACTCGATCAAAAGAAAAAAATGCTCATCAGTGGTGAACGTATTGACTGGGCGACCGCCGAAGCTCTCTCTTTTGGATCGCTACTTCTGGAAGGCTACCCTGTTAGGCTTTCTGGTCAAGATTCCACAAGAGGTACATTTAGTCAAAGACATTCAAGCTTTGTTGATCAAGATTCTGAGGACCGTTACTATCCATTAACAAGCATTCAACCAGGACAAGCAAATTTTGAGGTAATCGACTCTATGCTATCAGAGTATGCCGTTTTAGGGTTTGAGTACGGTTACTCATTAGCGGAACCAAATTCTCTTGTTTTGTGGGAAGCACAGTTTGGTGATTTTGCCAATGGTGCACAAATAATGTTTGACCAATTTATCAGCTCCGGTGAAGCCAAATGGCTAAGGATGTCTGGATTAGTTATGCTTTTACCGCATGGATATGAGGGTCAGGGACCTGAACACTCCTCGGCCCGGTTGGAAAGATTTTTACAAATGTGCGGAGCCGATAACTGGATAGTTGCAAACTGTTCCACCCCTGCAAATTATTTTCATATACTACGTCGGCAAATGCATCGACCTTACCGAAAACCTTTAGTTATTATGACTCCAAAGTCGCTCCTTAGGCATAAATTAGCCGTATCAAATATAAAAGACTTCACCAAAGGCTCACGCTTCCACCGAGTTTTGCTAGATGATGCAGAAAATGACTCAACAAAGATAAAACTTCAGAAGGATTCAAAAATTAAGAGAGTTGTGTTATGTACTGGAAAAATTTACTACGACCTCTGGGAAGCTCGACAGGAGAAAAATATTACCGAAATATACCTTTTAAGAATAGAGCAACTTTATCCGTTTCCATCGGTTGCTACGCTCAAAGAACTTAAAAGATTTAAGAATGCTGAAATTGTTTGGTGTCAAGAAGAACCAAAAAACCAGGGTGCTTGGACATTTATTGAGCCAAACATAGAAGAGGCTCTAATTGAACTAAAAGCGCGGACCAAAAGACCAATTTTTGCTGGTAGACGCCCTTCTGCGTCTCCTGCTACTGGGTTTTTTGACCAGCATAAAACAGAGCAGTCAAATCTAATTGATCAAGCACTTACACTAGAGGATAAATAATATGACGGAAGTTCGCGTACCGGCGCTAGGTGAGAGCGTCACTGAAGCAACTATAGCAACCTGGTTCAAAAAAATCGGTGATTTAGTTGCCATGGACGAAATGTTGTGTGAACTCGAAACCGACAAGGTAACAGTTGAAATTCCATCTCCTGTAAATGGAATACTTTCAGAAATAATTTCTTTAGAAGGTCTAACCGTCGAAGTTAACTCACTATTAGCACGAATAACAGAAACGAAGGGCTCTGATAGACAAGAGCAGAGTGGAGAACAAAAAAATGCTGCCATACCACAACCAACTCAAGAAAAAGTTGACTCGAGCCCTGAGCAAACACCTCGAGAGCAGGTAGTAAATAAAGATGTAGAAAACGCGCCTTCAGCAAATAAATTGATGGCAGAGAATAAGTTATCCAAAAATACTATAGAAGGCACCGGCAGAAACGGTAGAGTTATGAAAGAGGACGTAATGAGAGTCCTGGAATTCAATAAGGCCTCGGCTGTTACTAATAAAATATCAGCAATAAAACCAGATAGACCTAATCCATCAGACAGAGAAGAACGCGTAAAAATGACACGCCTTCGTCAAACAATTGCAAGCAGGTTGAAGGAAAGTCAAAACACCGCAGCCATGTTAACGACATATAACGAAGTGGATATGACCGAGGTCATTGATCTAAGGTCTTCATATAAGGAGGCTTTCCAACGCAAGCACGGTGTCAAACTGGGGTTCATGTCATTTTTTACTAAAGCATGCTGCGCAGCCCTACTCGAAGTACCGGAAGTAAATGCAGAAATCGATCAAAACTATATAATCTATAAAAAATATGTGCATATGGGGATTGCTGCTGGCACTCCTTCTGGCCTCGTTGTTCCGGTAATAAGAAACGCAGACTCTATGTCATTTGCAGAACTAGAAACGGCAATTTCAGAAAAAAGTAGTAAAGCGCGCCAGGGAGCTTTAAGCATTGGGGACCTCCAAGGAGGTTCATTTACAATATCAAATGGTGGTGTCTACGGCTCCCTGATGAGCTCCCCTATATTAAATCCACCGCAATCAGGTATCCTCGGGATGCATAAGATTCAAGATCGGCCAGTAGCTATCGATGGAGAAGTGAAAATTCGACCAATGATGTATTTGGCCTTATCTTATGACCACAGAATTGTTGATGGGAAGGGCGCAGTAACTTTTCTGATTCGAGTTAAAGAAGCTCTAGAAAACCCTCTTAGTCTATTGATAGATTTATAAATAAATTGGTAATGGACAGGCAAAAAAAGGCTCATGAATCATAATATAGCAAGAGCTAGATATCATATTTATAAAGCAAAATTTTAATCACACACGAGTCTTTAGAACGCATATTGTTAACAAATTTACTAGAACAACAATTTACACCGGAGAAAATTTTATGTCTGACTATGATGTTATTATAATTGGTTCTGGCCCTGGAGGTTACGTATGCGCAATAAAATGTGCACAACTTGGGTTAAAAACTGCTTGTGTTGAGGGATCTGAAACCTTAGGTGGCACATGTTTAAACGTAGGTTGCATACCATCAAAAGCATTGTTGCATGCAACTCATCAGTTATATGAAGCTCAACACAATTTTTCTTTGATGGGGCTCATTGCGGAACCCCCTAAAGTCGACCTTCAAAAAATGATGGAGTATAAAGGCAAAGTTGTAGAACAAAACACCAAAGGGTTGGAGTTCCTTTTTAAAAAGAATAAAATTGACTGGATAAAAGGATGGGCTACCATAGTCTCGAACACCGAAGTTCAAGTTGGTGGCAAAACTTATCCAACAAAAAATATTGTTCTGGCATCAGGATCAACTCCTAGCTCTTTACCCAACGTCAAAATAGATGAAAACATAATTGTATCTTCTACGGGTGCTTTAAGCCCGAAGAAAATTCCTGAAAAACTTATCATTATCGGAGCTGGAGTCATCGGTTTAGAACTAGGTTCTGTTTATGCTCGGCTTGGCTCTCAAGTTAAAGTTATTGAATTTTCCAAAACAATAGTCCCTAGTTTAGATTCAGACTTACAAATCCATCTCAAGAGGATCCTTACTAAACAAGGAATATCTTTTGAGCTAAATTCTGCGGTTCAAAGCGTTAAAATCTCTAAGAACAAAGCCAACGTTAAATATTTAAAAACACAAGAGAAAACCCAGCATTCAGATGAGGCAGACATGGTGCTAGTCGCAACAGGTAGATCTGCTTATACTGAGGGTCTTGGACTGACGAACTTAAACATTGAATTCACGAAAAATAAAAAAATTCTAACAAATGAATTTTGGAAAACCACCTCGGATGGTGTGTACGCGATTGGTGACGCAATAGAGGGCCCTATGCTTGCCCACAAGGCAGAAGATGAAGGTATAGCGGTCGCTGAAATTATTTCTGGAAAGCTAGGTCACGTGAATTACTTAACTATCCCAAGCGTAATTTATACACACCCAGAGGTGGCAACGGTTGGTCAAACGGAAGACGATCTAAAAGCTAAAGGGGTTACCTATAAGATCGGTAAATTTAACTTTGCAGGAAATGGTAGAGCCAAAGCTATTTTTGCATCTGAAGGCTTTGTAAAAATACTGGCAAATGCAGACACTGATAGAATTCTTGGCGCCCACATAATAGGCCCAATGGCTGGAGACTTAATACATGAAATTTGTGTGGCCATGGAGTTTGGTGCATCCGCCGAGGACTTAGCGCGTACCTGCCATGCTCACCCAACTGTTTCAGAGGCGGTTCGAGAGGCTGCTCTAGCATGTGGATCAGGGGCTATACACGCCTAGTTAGGAATCCTAAGCAGAAGTATGATGACATCAATATTAAAGAGTTAAAACTCTAGTGTTTCAAAAGTCTTAACCCCTGGGTTACATCAATTTTTACCGCCAACCTTAGGCTACTTTCGTCTCCTGCCTTTAAAGCACTTATAATAGCAAGATGATGTTGTGGTAAATTAGTTTGCCTCATCTTACCATAAAGACTTCTCATTGTCGGACCTAGCTGTAACCAAACCGTTTCAAGTAAAGCAAGGGTCGAGGGTGCCTGGGCTCGAAGGTACAAAGATCGGTGAAACTCTAGATTGTTCTTTATGTATGCAACCGAATTACCCTGCGTTACTGCTTTTCTAATATTCGCATTATTTTTTTCCATCCTCTCGATTAAAGCCGGGTGGGCACGTGGGAGAGCCCTAGAAGCCAATTCAGGCTCTAATAAAGACCGAAGTGTAGCCAGCTCTTCAAGTCGATCATTCGTTAATTCGGGTGTGAATAATCTACCAGAAACAGAAAGGTTGAGGGCTCCTTCAGCTACCAATCTTCTAACAGCTTCTCTTGCAGGAGTCATCGAAACCCCAAATTGATTTCCTATTCCTCGAAGCGTCATTGAAGTTTTAGGAGGAATCTCTCCATACATAATAAGAGACCTAAGTCGTCGATAGATCACATCATTGGCCGCTCCAGTTAAAACCTCTGAATCATTTCCAAAATTAAATTCGGTTTTATTAGCCTTTACGATCATCATTTTCATATTGTGTTCACAAAATGAAAAATAACAAGTGTCTAAATCAAATACCTGTGTAACTCTGATCCATTAACTTTTAACCACTCACGGTTAGTTTTAAAATCTGGCATCAAACTTTCAACCCGGTTCCAAAACCGCTCTGAGTGATTCATCTCTTCCAAATGACATATTTCGTGAACAACTAAATATTCCAATACTTCTTTTGGAGCAAATATTAACCGCCAAGAATACATCAAATTTCCTTCTATAGAGCATGATCCCCACCTTGATTTTGTGTCTCTAAGAGTTATGGACTTAAAATTTCTTCCTATCTTAAGGCTATAAAACTCAGTTAATTCCAGAAAACGCTGACGCGCTAACTCGATCAAAAAAACCTTAACTCTAACTTCAAACTTGTTATCATTAAAAGGTATAATTAAATCACTATCACTTAAGCTGACACACCTCATTTCAGAGATAGAAACGCGCCTAGGAACCCCATCAATAGTTATAAAAACCCCGGGCTTTATTCTAATCGCACTAGGAAGGGAGTTTAACTGTTTTCTGACCCATATTTCTTTTTCTCTAGCAAATTCTTCTGCTTGCCCAATAAAACCTTCGTTTGGAACCGTAAGGTAAACCTTATTATCAAATCTTGATAATTTAAGTGAAATTTTTCTAGACCTAGAAGATTGTCGTATAAAAATCTCTATTTCTGGGGTGCCTATCATTATGCTTTTTAATATACTATTTTTCTTCATGTGGTCTTTCATTTATACGAACAGGTAAATAACTGCATAAATTCTTAAGAGTCGCAATTAAAACGTTGGAAAGTCTTTGACACCAGCTTCGTGCTGTGGCAACTGGCCATGATCCAAGTTTTTGAATAATGAAAGTGAAAAAATTATGCCTAAGGAAGAATGGGGTGTCAAACGCACCTGTCCTAAATGCTCTGTTAGGTTTTATGATCTACAAAGAGATCACATGAAATGTCCTTCTTGCGAGGATGAGTTTACCTTGGAGGAACTCTTAGGTAACAAGTCACGCACTATGCAACCGGACAAGGAAGATGCCCAAAATGCTGACAACAAGGTTACGCCAGAAGATGATGAAGAAATTGTTCTAGACGATGACACGGATGATGACTTAGAAGAGGACTTACTCGTGGAGGACGACCTCCTAGAAGATGACGAGGATGATGACACTATAAGCCTCGAAGTTGTCGGAGATATTGCTTCAGAAGATGAAACATAACCAAATAAAACTGCCCGCATTAAAGTCTTTAGCAGTTTATGGGGCCTTAGCTCAGCTGGGAGAGCGCTTGCATGGCATGCAAGAGGTCAGGGGTTCGATCCCCCTAGGCTCCACAATTCGACACACCAGAGCGCTGGTTTGATTGCTCTATTGCTTTCAAAATGATGTTGCTCAAAAATACAGACCCCGTTAATAACCTAACGAGACCCAATCCCTTTAAAAGGTTTGAAAAGAAGTTTTCTTTAGAGAAATTTGGCCGTTTTAACATAAATCAACAAGTGAAAATGCCTGAAAAACACATCCGTTTAATAGGTTAGGTAAGTTTTCAATCTCAGCTATTGGCTTTTGTATCGCTAAATCGGAAACTTCCAGACAAATTTTGGAAGTGTGTTTTTCTTACAGCACATCTAACCTTCATAATTCCAATTATAAAAAGCTTATTCCCAAGTGGCGATACTCCAAATTAAGCCCCGAAATGGTAACGATCAATATACTTCTAGTCTAAGGCACCTTTAAGTCTACGTTAGCAATTTTAT
This sequence comes from Pseudomonadota bacterium, assembly GCA_027623875.1. GTDB lineage: Bacteria > Pseudomonadota > Alphaproteobacteria > Rhodobacterales > Rhodobacteraceae. The sequence goes on along the minus strand of JAQBUS010000002.1, from coordinate 3,978 downwards.
ACGTATGTCAAATAATGCCTGTTTTGCGCATTATAGAAATCCGTTCTTTATCTAAGTTAATCCAGTCCATCAAAACCTCGTCAGTATTTTCTCCTAAACTCGGAGGGGCATTTCTATATGTTGCAGGAGATTCACTAAGTTTTGTAGGGAATGCGACAACGTTCCATCAGGCCGTTCCATATCAACCTGCATTTCGCGATAAACAACATGAGGATCAGAAAACACGTCCGTCAGTGTGTTAATAGGTCCACAAGGGACATCCATTTTCTCTAAATCACCTAAAATTTGATTTCGCTCCATCGTACCTAGTATAGACTGTAAATGACTTTCTAATTTCTCACGGTTTAATATTCTTACATCATTAGTTCGGTACTTCGGATCCACTCCAAGCTCTGCTACACCGAGAGCTTCACAAAGGCGTTGGAATTGCCCATCATTACCGCACGTTATTACCACGTGGCCATCCAACGTCGCGAATACTCTGTATGGAACAACTGTCGGGTGACTATTTCCCATTCTATTTGGAAGCGTATTTCCATTTAACCAACTTGACGCTTGATTTGCTAACATCGAAATCTGGTTGTCGAGCAGCGAACAGTCAATTTGCTGGCCAATGCCGGTCTGATTTCTAAAATGAAGGGCTGCCAGGATTGAAGCACCCGCATTCATACCGGTAAACAGGTCACAAATGGCAACTCCAACTTTCATGGGCTCTCCACCTTCGACAGAATCTGGTTTACCAGTTATACTCATAAGTCCTCCCATTCCTTGGATTAAGAAGTCATACCCCAACCGATGTGCGTAAGGCCCAGTTTGACCAAAACCACTAATTGAACAATAAATTATCTTAGGGTTGATATTTTTTATGGACAGATAATCTAACCCATATTTTTTAAGGCTTCCTACTTTAAAATTCTCGACTAGCACATCCGCTTCAACTGATAGCTTACGAACCAGCTCAGCTCCCTCAGGGGTTGAAAAATCTACCGTTATTGATTTTTTATTTCGATTACAGCAAGTAAAATAAGCAGCTTCTCCCTGCTCTCCATCGATTTTTTTTATAAATGGTGGCCCCCATGAACGAGTATCGTCCCCACGCTCAGGTAATTCGACTTTTACTACGTCAGCCCCAAGGTCTGCTAACATTTGAGTGGCCCAGGGCCCAGCAAGAACTCTACTTAGATCAAGAACCTTCAACCCCTTAAGAGCTGCTGGGGACGTGTTTTCCTCTGACATTTGGTTTCCTTTCATCGAATGGGACACTATATTAACTGTTGGTATGCCAAAATAGTTGCTTATGGAATGAAAGAACCATAAAAATTAAATTTTATTCATAAAATTTGGAGACAAAAACATGGACTTTTCTCTTTCAAGTCAACAAAAAGAACTCCAAGGATCAGTTCGCAGGTTTGCAGAACTTGAATTAACACCCTTAGCTAAACATATCGAGGAAAGTGATCAACCGCCAGACAGAGCGGTTGTGAAACGCTTCGCTGAAATGGGGTTACTAGGCGTTAACCTTTCAGCAAAATATGGTGGATTGGGCTTAAGCCATTTTGATGCAGTTTTAGTACTTGAAGAAGTTGCAAAGATTTCTATTGCCTTAGCTTTTCCTGTATTTGAAAGCTGCTTTGGCCCAACTTTAGCTATATCCAATTTTGGTTCTGAGCAATTGAAGCAAAGAATTTTGCCAAAGGTTTGTTCTGGGGATTTGCTTATCGCTGTTTCCATGTCTGAACCCGAGGCTGGAACGGCACTTACTGATTTAAAGACAACTGCGATCACTAAAGATAACAGGGTAGTTATTAATGGAACAAAAATATGGTGTTCAGGTTCCGGACACGCAGACGCATATGTGGTCTACTGCCGAATGTCTTCTGAGACCGGGGCCAAAGGGATCGGAGCTGTTTTAGTAGAAAAAAACCAAAAAGGCTTAAGCTTTGGAAAACGCGAAAAGCACATGGGGTTCCGAGGAGTACATAGCGCCGACATATTTCTAGATAACCTGGAGTTACCAATTGAAAACATTATTTTACCTGCTGGGGGATTCAAAAAACTAATGGAGGCCTTCGATTTAGAGAGGTGCGGCAACACAACCATGAGCTTAGCATGTGCGCAGTCTGCCTTCGATTATGTGCTAAATTACGTTCAAGAACGTCAACAATTCGGAAAGCCCCTTATTGACTTTCAAGCCGTTCAACTCTCCATAGCAGAAATGAAAATGAAACTGGATGCATCAAGAATGTTGCTCTACCGAGCTGTCGTAAACGCAGAAAATAACTTGCCTTCTTTAGGAGAAAGTTCAATAGCCAAGTGCTTTGCGAACGAAATGTGCAGAGAGGTTTCTGGTAAGGCCATGCAGTTAATGGGGGGGTACGGCTATTCCAGCGAGTACCCGATTGAACAAAAAATGCGAGATTCGTGGGGGTGGGGAATAGCCGGTGGATCCATAGATGTTCAGAAAACTAATATTGCCTCTGCTCTTGTTGGGAAAAGATTTAATCAAAGAAAGTAATTATTACTTAAAGCTTTACCGCCCATATAAATACCAATTTAAGCTAACTTAATACCAAAATATAAATTTCTTCTTTTATTTAACAAACGTAATATATATGTGTCCGTTCAGGCACAAATATCCGAAAGGCCGCTAATATGCTATATAAAGAACTTGAAGAACAAGGCAGTTTACTTTTTAGGTGGCGTTCGTATGTGCCTTTAATTATACTTCCCCTCGCGATTTACTTCGAGTTAAAGTCTAACTCTTTTGGCCCTCCATCTGAACCTTCTGGAAATTTTTGGGCGTTTATTTGTCTTTCTATATCCATGTTTGGTATCATCTTAAGAGCTCTGACCGTGGGGTTTGTTCCTCGGGATACTTCGGGAAGAAATACCGGAGAGCAGGTAGCAGCTTTTCTTAACACAACTGGCATTTACTCAACAGTTAGGCATCCTTTGTATCTAGCTAATTTCATTGTTTTTGCTGGTTATATTTTACGATTTGGAAGTTTAGAATTTTTCGTAATATCAGCTTTAATCTATCTTGTTTATTACGAAAGAATCATGATGGCGGAAGAAAGGTTTTTAAGTGGAAAATTTGAAAAAACCTATAAAGTGTGGGCAGAAAAGACTCCCGCATTTTTACCAAAAATTTCAAAGTGGCAAACTCCTAACCTAAGCTTCTCTATGCGAACTGTATTAAGAAGAGAACCACCGACGATACTTCTCGTAGGAGTGGTCTTCTTTATCATTGAATTTATCGAGGACACTATAATTCACAAACAAGAATTGCAGCATTGGGTGACAGCAGACTATTTTTGGAGTTTACTTCTAGTAACCTTTCTTATCTTGTACATCGTCACTCTGATCTTAAAAAAGACGACGAACTTACTAACAGTCGACGGTCGGTAAAATAATTATTAAAACTTAAAGATCAATCAAATCGGAATTATTCTTCGTATTTTTTTTGTTCGTGGCAGGAAAAGCAATTAATTTAACGTGTTAACTAAGTTATATTAAAATAATTTATGCACCAAATCGTGCCAATGGTTGTTTACCTAATACAGCAAGTGCTAACAAAAATCCGAAAAACCCGACTACCGATATTGCGATATTAATCGCTATAAAATCTCCAATAAAACCAATTAATAAACCACCCAGCGTCACGCCACCAAAAGAAAAACTTGACCACCAGGCCATTACGCGAGCTCTATACCGGTCTTCAACCGTAAGCTGAACAATCGTCTGCGAGCCAATACCAACAAGAGTGGCTGTAAAGCCGCATATTACAAACACCACGCTCATCCAAAAGAGTTCAACGGCTTGGCTAAGCATTAAACTAGACACCAAACCTACGGCAAGACCAGGCCAAAGGAGTCTTCGAATAAAATTCGATTCCATCTTACCCACTCCAATCCACCCTGATGCCACTATTGCCCCAACCCCGGCAGCCGCTGTGGCAACGGCTAGACTACGGCTACC
>JAQBUS010000264.1 GCA_027623875.1 Pseudomonadota bacterium | reverse complement strand
CATCTTCAGCACCTGCCTCTATCGCGGCGATCATCACAGTATCTGGATCAGCAACTTCAGCACGAAAAGTAATCTGTCCTTTTCGATCAAACATAAAACCTACAGAGCCTGTTTCTCCAAGATTACCTCCACACTTTGTAAAAGTAGACCTAACAGTAGAAGCAGTCCGGTTTCTATTATCTGTTAAGGCCTCTACAATTACAGCAACTCCGCCAGGACCATAACCTTCATACCTAATTTCATCGTAATTCTCAGCTTCTCCACCCTGAGATTTCTTAACAGCCCTATCTATTACATCTTTTGGTACTGATTGCGACTTTGCCTCTTTCACAGCCATTCTCAAACGTGGATTTTTTTCTGGGTCTGGATCACCCATTTTTGCCGCTACTGTAATTTCCTTTGATAACTTTGAAAATAACTTAGATCTGACAGCATCTTGTCTTCCTTTTCGATGTTGGATATTTGCCCATTTTGAATGGCCGGCCATACTAATTTCTCCATCATTAAAAACTTCATTACATCTATAATGCATGGAATCAGATAGGCCAAGTGCTCCATAAAAATTTTAGATCGAACCCAGAGAAATAAACCTTATCGCTAAAGAAGCTAAGTAGCCTGCCTGTGGGTGTATGTTAAGGGGTCGCTTGCTTTAAACAACCTCCAACTCTAATACACTCAATTCTTTTAGCTAAACCAGTACGGTCATCAATTTCCACGTAAGTTCCAGATAGTGTGGCCTCATTAAGTGCCGGAGTAAAATGTCCTGTTACCGATCCGTTAATGAATCTACTAATCGGCTCTCCCTTTTCCATTCCGATCACAGAATTATAATCTCCACACATACCAGCATCCGTAAGATAGCCCGTTCCTTTAGGAAGTATCATCGCATCAGCAGTAGGAACATGGGTGTGAGTGCCGACGCAAAGGCTTACTCTTCCGTCACACCAATGCCCCATAGCCATTTTCTCGGATGTAGCTTCACAATGAATATCCACGACACTTGCGTTCACCATTCCACCCAGAGGATAAGACTTTAATACAGTGTCAATATTTCCAAATGGATCATCGTATTTTTTTTTCATAAACACCTGACCCAGAACCTGAGTAACTAGAACTTTTCGGCCTCTTGAAATGTCTATAACTCTATATCCCTTTCCAGGAGCGTTTTTTGAAAAATTGAGAGGTCGAACAATTCTAGGCTCTTTCTCAACATACTGAATCATATCCGTTTGATCGAAGGCATGGTCGCCGAGTGTTAGGCAGTCAGCACCAGCACTTAAAAGCATTTTGGCGTGTTTTGCAGATAGACCTCTACCCCCAGTTGTATTTTCTGCATTAACAATTACTAAATCTAAAGACCAATCTTCTCGTAACTTACGTAAGTTCTTCTCCACAGCGGCTCGGCCAGACCGTCCCATTACGTCACCAAGAAATAAAATTTTCATGATCTAAGGATTAGGCTAAATTGAATGCCATATCAATAAGTAGAACTTACAAAAGAACAAACAAGCTTAAAAATCCCTGTTAAACCAAAAGATTTCTTTTTCTGTCACAACCCCATCTAGATACTGGTCAGTATCTTCAACAGGAACGGAGTCAATCTGCTGTGAAGAGTATGCCATTCCGATAACAATTAGGTTTGCCCTAGAACGAAGTTGCTGAATCGTGCGGTCGTAAAAACCTCCTCCATACCCTAGGCGTGCACCTTGGAGATCAAATAAAAGGAGAGGTACGATAATTAGATCCGGGACAACCCAATCCAACCTCCTGGGTATTTGAACGTTGTAAGGCCCTCTTAACATTTCACAGCCAGGGACCCACTTGGAGAACTTTAAGGGTGCATCCCGGCTATCAATAACTGGAACACTAATTTCTAGCTTCCCAGACTGCTTTGCCATAACGGGAACAGGGTCAATCTCAGACCCTATCGGTATATATCCGGAAAAACCCCGTATTTTAAGAGGCTTAAGGACAGACAGCAAATTTAACTGCGCAGCTAAATCATGTGTCTTTTTTTTGGAATTCTTTCGAAGTTCTAAAGCTAACTGACGAAGGTCTTTTTTTTGAGCTTTCACATCTTCCATTAATGTTTGCTACCTTAAATCAGTCAATTAACACCACACAAAAACTAACATTACCCAACCCTAAAGTTAAAATATAGGCCATATGACATCCTCTAATGCACCTTAGCAAAAATAAAAGCTTTATTAATAAGAAAATCAAATTTTAATTAGGAAATGATAAAATTAAACTTTTCCATAACTTAGAATTTTTGTAGATACTTAAGTATGTCAATTTGGTTTCGAATATCTGAAGCAATAGCAGCGCTCGCCTCGGGAGAAAGTCTAGCAGAAGTATTTCGGCGCTTGAGAACTCCTCCAGAGCAAAGTGCAGGTTTCGCAATTGCTGTAATTGCATTGGGAGCAAAAATGGCAAAAGCAGATGGCAATGTTACTCGAAATGAAGTTCGTGCTTTTAGAGAGATATTTCACATACCGAAAGGTCAGGAAGGAAACGCCGCACAAGTTTTCAATATGGCCAGACAAGACGTAGCAGGCTTCGATCTCTATGCAAAGAAAATTTTTAAAATGCTAAAAAGTAAACCTTCGGTGCTTTATGATCTTCTTGAAGGTCTTTTTCATATAGCGCTTGCAGATGGATCTTATCAGACTGAAGAAGATGAATTCCTACAAGCAGTTGCAGAAATATTTAAGATCCACGATAGGGACTTTAGCATACTCCGAGCTAGGTTCGTACCAGATCAAATGCCAGACCCATATACAATATTAGGAGTTAAAGCTGATGCAACTATGCCTGAAATTTATAAGATATGGAAAAAACAAGTGTTCGAGACACACCCTGACAGGATGCAGGCCCGTGGAATTCCAATAGAGGCCATAAAATTAGCCGAAAAACGGCTTCTTCAAATAAATGATGCGTGGGATCAAATTTCAAGAGAGCAAACTAATACTTAGTATAAAAACTCATATTTTTAATTATTTAACAGGATCCTTAGCAATTTATAACCCTACTATTTCTATCTCGTTACAATTTTATTATTAAAAGAGGGTTTTTAGCTCTTGCGCCAAATCCTTAGGAAAGCTAAATCAGCCTTCACTGACGGTGCGGGCGTAGCTCAGGGGTAGAGCATAACCTTGCCAAGGTTAGGGTCGAGAGTTCGAATCTCTTCGCC
>JAQBUS010000263.1 GCA_027623875.1 Pseudomonadota bacterium | reverse complement strand
CTATTTCCTACCGGGAACGAATTATCAAATTAGTTCCAAAGGATTCAAATTTTAACCCCCTTATGACACTCTATCTGACTGAGGAGACACAAATTAACGACATACAACATGGTGTTGATAAAGGTTTCATAACCGCAATAAAACTTTATCCGGTAGGAGCCACCACTAACTCAATGTTTGGAATTAAGAATTTCTCTAAGCTAAGACCCATCTTAGAACACTTAGAAAAAATTGGCCTCCCTCTATGTGTTCATGGAGAAGTAGCAGACGACGAGGTTGATATCTTTGATAGGGAAGCAGTTTTTATAGACAAAATACTCGAACCCATTCATCGAGAATTACCAAATCTAAAAATAGTTTTAGAACATATAACAACCAAAAATGCTGTCGATTTTGTTCAAAATGGAGGTCCGAATCTGGCTGCTACAATTACCACTCATCATTTAGTCATTAATAGAAATGCTATTCTATCTGGTGGAATAAAACCCCACTATTATTGCTTACCGATAGCAAAGCGCGAGCACCATCGGCAGGCCCTTCGTAAAGCAGCAACATCAGGAAAAGCATGTTTTTTTTTAGGAACTGATTCAGCCCCTCATACGGACCACCTAAAAGAAAATGCTTGCGGATGTGCCGGATGTTTTACCGCGCCAAATACTATATCAATTCTAGCTGAAGTATTTGAAGAAGAGTTTGCTCTTCATAAAATAGAGGCTTTTATATCTATTAACGGCGCAAAATTCTATAACCTCAAACCAAACAACGATTGCATAACAATAGAAAAAGGTGCCCCAATAAAAAAATTAGAAAAAATCTTTTCTATGGACGGTGAAATAACTGTCTTTGATCCAGGGTATGATCTCCACTGGAAAGTAAAATAGATTTGCAATCTTAAAAACAGAAAGCTCTAAAATGAATCCCATTTGTTCTCCATCAAAGAAAGAAATTGCTAAATTAACCGCGAGAATGCTGTTAGATATTAAAGCTGTCCACTTTAATTCACGTAAACCATTTGTTTTGGCCAGTGGACTTCCTTCGCCAACATATATTGATTGTAGAAAAATTATATCTTTTCCAAGAGTTCGTTCAACCTTAATGGATTTCTTGACATCCACTGTTATGAAGGAAGTCGGATTTGAATCCTTTGATAACATCGCTGGAGGGGAAACTGCAGGAATACCATTTTCTGCCTTAATCGCAGAAAGGCTGGCACTCCCACTCACCTACGTTAGAAAAAAACCAAAAGGTTACGGGCGTAATGCTAAAATTGAAGGTGTTATGGCCAAAACTGATCGAGTTCTGCTAGTTGAAGATATGACAACTGACGGGGGATCAAAAATTGATTTTGTAAATGCTATACGAGATACTGGAGCAACGTGTAATAACACAGCTGTTATTTTTTACTATGACATATTTACCGAAACCCTTTCCCGCCTTAAGGATCACAATATAACTCTACATTATCTTTGCACTTGGTGGGATGTTCTATCAGAAGCAAAGAAACGAAACGACTTTGACAAAGAGACTATATCAGAGGTAGAAATTTTTCTAAATGATCCTCGGAAATGGCAAGCTGATTACAGCTCAGCCAAATAAAATAAAATAAACCTCTAATTATAATAAAGTATACATTAAACAGCTGATATAACTAAATCAAACTATGTGGCTCTTGATACATAAAAATTATCCACAGGTTATCCAGATTGCATTATTTGATAGGAAGTTTAATGAGGTTAGTACAGGAAAAATAAAGGGATCCGTATGAACAATTCTGCAGTGCTACAAATTTCTCAAAATAACGCAGAAAAATTGGGCCCCCTACCCCATAACATCGAGGCAGAACAGCAACTCTTAGGGGCAATCCTTACAAATAATGATATTTTTGACAGAATAACCTCAACTGTTAATTCAGATCATTTTTTTGATCCTGTCCATAAAAGAATCTTTGAAACATGCGAATCTAGAATACAAAAAAACCTTTTAGTTTCCCCCGTGACACTCAAACCATATTTCGATGAAGACGAAGGTCTAAAAGAATTAGGTGGACCCGCTTATCTTGTTCGACTTCAAGGCGCATCAATATCAACATTTGCGGCCCGTGATTACGCTCAAATGATCTATGATTTAGCTATCAGACGAGAATTAATTGTTTTAGGGCAGGAAATCGTAGGCAAAGCAGCCACCGTAGAAACAGATAATGATCCAAAAGATCAAATTGTCGAAGCGGAACAGAGATTATATGCCCTAGGAGAGGATGGTCGTTCTGAAAATGGCTTTCAAAGCTTTTTAAAGGTTCTGAAAGACACCGTGGATATTGCCAATGCTGCATATCAACAGGACGGCGGGTTTTCCGGCATACCCACTGGACTAGTTGATATAGACAAAAAGCTAGGTGGACTTCATAAATCTGACTTAGTTATCCTTGCCGGAAGGCCATCAATGGGGAAAACTGCGTTAGCTACGAATATAGCATTCCAAATTGCTAAGTCATATAAAAAAGGTCTAAAGCCAGATGGCTCTGAAGGTGCGATTCAAGGGGGTTGTGTCGGCTTTTTCTCACTAGAGATGTCTTCGGAGCAACTTGCTGCTAGAGTTTTATCCGAAGCATCAGAAATTCCGTCAGAGCAAATCAGGCGCGGGAATATGACCGAGAGTGAGTTCAGACGTTTTGTTGAAGCTGCGAAAAATCTAGAAAACTGCCCGCTTTATATCGATGACACTCCAGCTTTACCTATCAGCCAACTTGCTGCCAGAGCACGTCGTTTAAAAAGGACGAGTGGATTGGATGTTCTAATAATAGATTATCTTCAACTGGTTAGACCAGCGACCGCAAAGGATAGCCGTGTTAACGAGGTCTCGGAGATAACTCAGGGCTTAAAAGCAATTGCTAAAGAGTTAGATATTCCCGTAATTGCTCTGTCACAACTTTCCCGTCAGGTTGAGAACCGTGAAGATAAACGACCTCGGTTAGCGGATCTACGCGAGTCTGGATCTATTGAGCAAGACGCGGATGTTGTCATGTTTGTTTATCGAGAGGAATATTCCCGAGAAAGAGAGAAGCCCGGAGATCATGACATAGAGGGAATAGTGAAGTGGCAGCAAATTATGGAAAATGTTCATGGTAAAGCAGAAATAATCATTGGAAAACAACGGCATGGTCCGATTGGATCTGTGGAATTAAGCTTTGAAAGCCAGTTTACTCGTT
>JAQBUS010000262.1 GCA_027623875.1 Pseudomonadota bacterium | reverse complement strand
ATGATGTACCCCCCCAGAAGGGTTTTTAATTAAAAAACTCGAAATCGGGCTATCTTCGCCTAAAGGACACAATAATTCTATTTTTGTGTTGGGTAACTCTATGAAAACTACTGAAACCCCATGTTCAATTTGTTCTTGAGGTTCAGAAACCTTTGTACCAAATATATTCCGATATACTTCACCAGCTTTTTTTATATCGGCAACAGCGATCGCCACATGATTTAATTTTCCAATCATTTACACCTCATACCATACCTAGATGTTTTAGTTTTTTTAAATAATACAAAAAATTACCTATTTTCGATAACACGCAAACCCAACTCCATCATCTGATCAACCGAGGGTGCAGAGGGTGCAGACATCATTGAATCCTCTGCCCTCTGATTCATCGGAAATAATATAACTTCCCTTATATTCGACTCTTCAGCAAGGAGCATCACAATCCTATCTATTCCTGCTGCACAACCTCCGTGAGGCGGTGCGCCAAAACGGAATGCATTTACCATACCACCAAAACGCTTTTCGACTTCATCATGACCGTAACCCGCCAATTCAAAAGCCTTAAACATTATCTCTAATTTATGATTTCTAATCGCCCCAGATATTAATTCATAACCATTACATGCTAAATCATATTGAAAACCCATCACGTCAAGCGGATCTCCAGATAAAGCAGCTAACCCTCCTTGTGGCATTGAAAATGGATTATGCGAAAAATCAATTTTACCAGTTACCTCATCAGCTTCATACATTGGAAAATCTACAATCCAAGCAAAGGCAAATCTATTCTTGTCCGTTAGATCTAATTCATTACCAATCGCTATTCTCGCCCGTCCTGCAATAGTTTCAAACGTCGAAGGTCTACCGCCAAGAAAAAATGCTGCGTCTCCGACATCTAGACCTAATTGCTTCCTAATAGCCTCGGTCTTGGCTGGGCCTATATTTTTTGCCAGGGGTCCAGCAGCTTCAAGAACTCCATCTGTCTCTCTCCAAAAGATATACCCCATTCCAGGCAAGCCCTCTTTCTGGGCAAATGCGTTCATTCTATCACAAAACTTTCTAGAACCACCTTTTGGAGCAGGAATTGCTCTAATCTCTGTGCCTTCTTGCAACAATATACTTGAAAAGATTTCAAAGCCGGAATTTTTGAAGTGCTCAGAAACTATCTGCATCTTGATCGGGTTTCTAAGATCGGGTTTGTCTGTTCCGTAAAACAGTAAAGCATCTCTATAAGAAACTTTTTCCCAATGGTCATCTACCTTTTTGTCCCCACAAAACTCTTTAAAGACCGCTTGAATTACCGGTTCGATAGTATCAAAAACATCCTGTTGCTCGACAAATGACATCTCTACATCCAACTGGTAAAAATCTGTTGGAGATCTATCAGCCCTAGGGTCTTCGTCTCTAAAACATGGGGCAATCTGAAAATACTTATCAAAGCCAGAAACCATTAAAAGCTGCTTGAATTGTTGTGGAGCTTGAGGCAATGCATAGAACTTTCCAGGATGCAGGCGGCTCGGCACCAAAAAGTCTCTAGCTCCTTCTGGAGAAGACGCAGTTATTATTGGAGTCTGAAATTCTCGAAAATCCTTACTCCACATTTGCTTTCTAATGAATGAGACTACGTCGGACCTTAACTTCATATTTCTTTGAAGTTTCTCACGCCTTAAATCTAAAAAGCGATACTTTAGCCTTGTCTCTTCTGGATATTCTTGTTCCCCGAAAACTGATAAAGGTAACTCCTCCGATGCCCCTAAAACCTCCAAGTCTGTTATAAAAACCTCTATCTGGCCAGTATTTATCTTTTTGTTAATCAATGATGGGTCTCGCAACTTCACCACTCCATCGATCCTAATACACCATTCACTCCGAATTAATTCAACCTTACTAAAGGCTGGACTGTCTGGATCAGCCAAAATTTGAGTTATTCCATAATGATCTCGAAGATCTATAAAGAGAATGCCTCCGTGATCTCTAACTCTATGTACCCAACCGGAAAGACGCACTCTCTCGTCTTTATTTTCAGATGTTAGGCCTGAGCAGTTATGACTTCTATACGCATGCATTAATTTACCCTTTCGAGGTATTAATTTTATGCCCTGATACACATGTGTTGGGGTGAGAAGTCAAGCAAACCTTTAAAATTGAAACTGTTTCTCTACCAAAGACCTAGAACCAATTAGATTAGGACTCACGGAGGATTTGTCTTTTACACGAACAAACGCCCCCTTAGATTACAAACACGGGATCTAAGCATGGCATGACTTAGAATATATAATAAAATCCTTTATTAGACCCTTGCACGACGGGCCCCATAGTTTTACACCCAAAGCAGTTTAAGAACTTATAGTATAACGATAGGGTTATAAGGTCGGAGTTTATGCCAAAAAGAACCGACATAAAGTCTATTATGATAATTGGGGCTGGACCTATTGTTATAGGGCAGGCTTGCGAATTTGACTATTCTGGTGCTCAGGCTTGTAAGGCACTTCGGGAAGAAGGCTATAGAGTAATTCTAGTAAACTCAAATCCAGCCACAATAATGACTGATCCAGATATGGCAGATGCCACATATATTGAACCAATTACCGTAGAATTTGTTGCAAAAATTATTGAGAAGGAACGGCCAGATGCTCTACTTCCAACCATGGGTGGCCAAACTGGCTTAAATATCTCATTAGCTCTCGATAAAGCTGGAATTTTAGAAAAATATGGCGTGGAGATGATTGGCGCAAACCGACATTCGATTGAAATGGCAGAAGACAGGAGACTCTTTAGAGATGCCATGAACAGGATAGGAATAGAAAGCCCAAAGGCCGTTGTCGCTGAAACATTAGAAGAGTGCTTACGAGCCATCAAAGATATTGGATTGCCAGCAATTATTAGACCAGCCTTTACCATGGGCGGTACTGGTGGAGGTGTCGCACATAACAAAGAAGATTACGAGATCTATTGTAAATCTGGATTGGAGGCATCTCCCATAAACCAAATCTTAATTGATGAAAGCCTGCTAGGTTGGAAAGAATTTGAGATGGAAGTTGTTCGTGACAAAGCAGATAATGCGATAATTGTATGCGCCATTGAAAATGTTGATCCGATGGGAGTTCATACAGGAGATTCAATTACCGTTGCCCCTGCATTAACATTGACTGATAAAGAATATCAATCAATGCGAAATGGGTCGATCGCTGTACTTCGGGAAATAGGCGTTGAAACA
>JAQBUS010000261.1 GCA_027623875.1 Pseudomonadota bacterium | reverse complement strand
TGTATGTATGTTGACTCTTACTTGAAGAGTAAATCATAATGCAAAATGGCTTTTATAAAATAATACTTAAAGTTCAACTCAAACTTTCTTAAGTGAAAAAAAATATAAAACGTAAATACAAAAAATTCAGCTTAACAATAAATAAAATCAGTGGAGGAATAATGAACAAAATATCTTTAGGGTTAGGTGCTATATTATCAGCAGCGCTAATCGGTAACGTTGCCTCAGCGGCGGAGAAAACTTTAACCGTGGCAAGTTGGGCAGGTCCAAAACATGCTATGAATTCAACTTTTTTTCCATACTACACAAAACAGTTGGAAGAATGTTCAGGGGGGAGTCTAAGTTTAAAAGTTGAGCAAGGTATGGCTCCAGCTCCGGCTTTGTATGACTTTGTTAGAGACGGTGCAGCAGACATGACTTGGATAGTACACGGTTATACACCGGGTAAATTCGTAACAACAAAACTTGCAGAACTTCCTGGTATCCCAGGAAATGCTCAAAGTATTTCTACTGCTTACATGAAAACTTACGAAAAATACTTCGCTGCTCTAGGTGAAGCTAAAGGTGTAGAAACACTAGCCGTTTTTACTCACGGTCCTGGGAACTTTAACACGATCACACCCGTTAACTCGTATAAAGATCTTGAAGGCATGAAAATTCGTGTTGGTGGTGGTGTTGCAAATGATATTGGAATCGCTTTAGGGATTGCCGGTGTTAATATGCCAGCCCCAGCAGTATATGAAGCTGTTTCATCAGGCGTTGCCAACGGAGTTATGTTTCCAATGGAAACAATGGCCGCATTCAAAATAGCTGAAATTGCAAAGTATACCCTTACTAATCCAGACGGAAATTATACAACATCTTTTGGTTTGCTCTTAAATAGTGAAACCTATAGTGGCCTATCTCAAGAACATCGAGATTGTTTTGACAAAAATAGTGGCGTTGATTTAGCAACAGTAATTGGCGGCTTCTGGGATATTGCAGACGATGTAGGCATGGAAGGTGCTCTAGCTGAAGGCGTTAAAATAACTGAGGCTAATGCAGCTGAACGCGCTTATTACACAGAAAAGACAGCACACATTGAAGCAAAAATTATTGCTGAAATAGATGCCCTTGGTGTTAACGGTGCCGAGGCCCTAGCTTACTTTAAGTCCGAAATTAAATAAAAATAGAGGACGTAAGGATCAATGCTAAAAGTAGTAAACATTCTTTCTGAAAAGGCCGCAAATTTAGTGGCTGGATTGGGAGCTTTAATATTGCTTTGGATGGTAGGTCTAACATGCGTTGATGTTCTGGGCCGTTACATATTTAATAGCCCTGTAATTGGTGGCACAGAACTTGTACAATTATCCATGGGAGCGATTATTTTTTTATCGCTGCCATGGGTGTTTCTAAAAAACGACCAAATTATTGTAGACTTGTTTAAGATTGTTGCAAAAGGATGGTTCGGGTGGATCATGGCGGTAGTATTCTCATCGATTATAGTTTTTGTTACCTATATAGTTGGTAATAAAACCTGGTTGTACGCTGTGAGAGCCTATGAAGACAAAGATGTTACAATCTATTTAAGTATACCCCGTATGTTAGATGTTGGATTAATAACTGGATCTATCTATTTTTGTGGGTTTCTTACCTGTATAAGAGTCGTGAATTTACTTACTTCACCCGGTAAAATTGGTCTCGAAGACGTTGCGGAATTTAAATTAGAGGGCTAAAAAATTGACTGAATCACTAATTGGCTTTGCAGTGTTGCTTGTTCTAGCTTTTCTTAGGATGCCCCTCGGGATAGCTCTAGGCTTAGTTGGCGTTATAGGCTTTGGAGAGATCTCTGGTTACAGGGAAGCTATATCGATGGCAGGCCGCTTAGTGATTGATGCGGGTCAAAGCTATCAACTATCTGTATTACCCATGTTTATTCTTATGGGGCTTCTTGTTGAACGTGGTGGAATGGCTAAAGAGCTCTATCGGGCCGCGTATGTTTTTCTTGGTCACCTAAAAGGTGGATTAGCGATGTCGACAATTGCAGCCTGTGGTATGTTTTCGGCTATTTGTGGATCTTCTTTAGCAACTGCAGCTACCATGTCACGTGTTTCAATGCCCGAAATGCGAAGGTACAAGTACCACGATTCTTTGGCTACTGCTTCGATTGCTGCTGGTGGAACTTTAGGTATACTAATTCCACCAAGCACAATTTTAGTCATTTATGGATTTTTAACTGAAACCTCAGTTGGAAAATTATTTATGGCAGGTATCCTACCTGGTTTACTCGGCATTCTATTCTATCTCGGGGCTGTTTTCTTCATAGTTACCAAAAATCCAGCAACTGGGCCTGCGGGTGAAAGAACCGACTGGAAAGAAAGATTTCTTGCTGTGAAAGATGTTTGGGCAACCTTAGGGCTTTTTGTTTTTGTTATAGGGGGTATTTATCTCGGTTTATTTACTCCGACAGAAGCTGCCGGGATGGGTGCCGCCGGAGCATTACTAATTGCGTGGTTGCGTGGGGGATTAAAAGATGGGGGCTTAATTAAGGTATTATCGGAAGCCTCTATAACAACAGCTAAACTTTTTCTGGTTTTGTTTGGGGCATTAATATTCTCCAACTTCGTTAATCGAGCTGGACTGCCTGATAGCCTAATGAATATAGTTTCAGCATTTGACGTTCCACCAATCGGGGTTATCATAATTATGCTTTTAATATACGTACTACTAGGGTGTGTATTTGAGTCTCTTTCTATGATTCTTCTCACAGTTCCGGTGTTTGCTCCGGTAGTAGAAAGTCTCGGATTTGATTTGATTTGGTTTGGGATTTTAGTTGTTGTTGTTACTGAAATTAGCCTGATAACACCGCCGATTGGCTTAAACGTATTTGTTCTCAAGGGTGTTATAAAAGATGTATCAGTAAGTACGATTTTCAAAGGTGTAACACCCTTTTGGATCGCAGATATATTCAGGCTAGCTGTTCTAGCATTAATTCCAGGAATTGCTTTATTTCTTCCATCGGTAATGTTTTAAGAAAATCGAAAGGTTTTATTTTAACTAAAATTATTTATAAGAGATAAATATAACTTTAATAAGATGGAGTTTTTAATCCTTCCACGTTGGATCAAGCTTATCAACCAATCTAATCAACGCGGGCCACTCTGGGTGCCTTACCAAGGCAGCTGCACTTGCACGTCCTCCCTCAAATTGTTCTCGGGTCCTAATCATAACAGACGTCTCGATCGGGTTAAGGCAGCCAGTCGCCATTGCTGCTAGCTGTAC
>JAQBUS010000260.1 GCA_027623875.1 Pseudomonadota bacterium | reverse complement strand
ACTCCAAGGCCTGCGGTACTCCACAATAAATTCCAATAACATGAATAATCGCGCGGATTTCTTCTTTAGAAACACCATTTTTAATCGCTCCTCGTAGATGCGTTTCCCACTCAGTCATCTTACCCAGTGCGCCAATCATGGATAAGTTCATCATAGATCTAGTCTTAGCATCAATAACATCATCTCCCCAACCGAAACCCCAACACCAAGCAGTCATAGCTTCTTGAAAAGGCCTGGTGAAATCATCTGCTTGATTAAGGGATTTTTCTACATATTCAGGTCCCAAAGTATTCTTTCGTTTCTCTAAACCTTTTAAAAATAAATCTTCATTAAAAATCTGTGTCATATTTTTTCCATATAATTATTGCAAAATAGCTTTTAATATTTAAGAGCCGCAAAAAGAATGATATCTTTATCCAAACCAATCGCTCTAAAAAATAGAAAAGGCTCACAGTTTAAGTATAATCACCTTTTGAATAAGCTAACAATATCTTCTACTTGGTTAAGTCTAATTACTTTGATTAGCAAAAAATGAGAAATGAGTTTTACATGATTGATTTGTACACGTGGCCTACACCTAACGGTCGAAAAATATCAATTCTCCTCGAGGAATTAAACTTAGAATATACTGTACACCCTGTGGATATCAGTAATAGAGAGCAATTTGACGTGAGTTTTTTAAAAATCAGCCCTAATAATAAAATTCCTGCGATTAGAGATCAGAAAACAGGGATATGTTTAATGGAATCCGGTGCGATAATGTTATATCTGGCGGATCAATATGGTAAATTCCTACCTGTAGATGCCAAACAGAGGAACTTGGTTATCGAATGGCTGATGTGGCAAATGACTGGTTTTGGTCCCATGCTTGGGCAAGCCCACCACTTTCTTCACTACAATAAAGGAAAAGCAACCTATGCTGAAGAGAGATATAGAGTTGAAGCACATCGCCTCTATGGAGTTTTAGAAAAACAATTATCATGTCACAAATATGTAGCCGGAGATTATTCCATTGCAGATATGGCTATATGGCCATGGGTCTCCAGATATGAGTGGCAAGAGATTAATTTAAAGGAGTTCCCAAATGTTCAAACCTGGTACAAAGTAATTCTAGAAAGAAAAGCCGTTCAAAGAGGCTATCATGTTCCCAAACGGGTAAGTGAGATTCCTACCGGATAAAAAGTTAACTTAAAAAACTTTGAACGGATTTTAAATCCAAATCCCCGTAATCCTGTATTATATTTTCTCGCAATTTACTCATTCCTCCTAGCCATTTATCATAATCAGATGCCTTATTTACAA
Source organism: Pseudomonadota bacterium (assembly GCA_027623875.1). Classification (GTDB taxonomy): domain Bacteria; phylum Pseudomonadota; class Alphaproteobacteria; order Rhodobacterales; family Rhodobacteraceae. The sequence continues at coordinate 1,976 of JAQBUS010000260.1, read as the reverse complement.
AGTATGTCTGGACTTCTGGATGAGGTAAAATTAAAAAATTCTCTTCTTTAACTCCAGTCATCACTGCGCTAGCCACCTCAGAAGCTGAAATCAAATTTGATGAGTTTTTATCGAAATTCTCCGTTTTATAACCTAACATCGGAGTTGCAACATATTGGGGGCAAACAACTGATACTTTTATGCCATTATTAGAATGGGTGATAGATAACGATTCTGCAAAGCCAATGGTAGCATGTTTTGTTGTAGAATAAGCAGCATTTGCGATTTGAGAGAGTAGCCCTGCAGCAGAGGCTACATTCAATATATAACCACCACCTCTCTGAATCATACCTGGAAGAACTGCTCGCGCAGCATAAACGTGTGCCATTACATGAACCTCCCAAGAAATCTGCCAATCTAAGTTGGAAGTGGAAGATGCATCACCCGGTTCTTCAAAGATAACTCCAGCATTCGAGCAAAACATATCGACTGGTCCAAAATAACTTTCAGTGTCTGAAACCAATTTCTTAATTTCGTTTTCTTTTGTAACATCGCAATATACACCCAATCCATCGATATCCTTAGCGAGCCTCTTAACTCGCTCTTCATTTTTATCAGCTACCACTATGCGCGCGCCTTCTTCAAAAAACTTACAAGCTAGAGCTTGACCAATTCCTCCGGCTGCACCTGTCAACATTATCATTTTATCTTTTAATTCCATTCTATACTTTTCCTTAATCTAATGGTTTATTGTCTGCTCTAGATTAATAGTACTCATCTTGGATACAAAATAATTTGTCAAAAAATAAATATACTAATGTAGCAATAATCGGAGCCAGCGGTTCTATAGGTAGGGCATTAGTCCAAAAATTAGCACTGAATTCAAAAATTACAAATATATTTGCTCTCTCAAGATCTAAGACTCAGTTTCAATCTAGTAAAATTCGCTCTTACTCATTTGAATTTGAAAAAGAAGAAACTATTGAAACGGCAGCAAAACTAATTGCAAGGTATGGACCGTTGGATTTAGTAATTATAGCGACAGGTACTCTACACGGCAAAGAGCTAACCCCCGAAAAGAATATAAAGGATTTATCCACCTGGAAGTTTGAAAAAATATTTCTAGTTAATACCTTTGGCCCCGCTTTGGTTTTAAAACATTTTATTCCGTTACTTAATAATAAAGAAAGATCGATTTGTGCCACCTTATCTGCAAGAGTAGGAAGCATTTCAGATAATCGTTTAGGTGGTTGGTATGCGTACAGAGCCTCTAAATCAGCCCTTAATATGATAATAAAAACCACCTCTATTGAAGTTCAGAGAAAATCTAAAAATACGGTTATTGTAGGCCTCCATCCAGGCACGGTCGACTCAGAGTTATCAAGACCGTTTAAAGGAAACGTTGCGGCAGCCAAACTATTTACACCAGAATTTGCGGCTGAAAAATTACTGGAAGTCTTGGACAGCATAACTCTAGCTCACAACGGTAAATGCTTTGCTTGGGACGGGCAGGAAATACCATCCTGAATAGTTAGCAAGAACAAACACTCCTGATAATCTAATATCTTTTCGATACATCACAAAAAAACTCCCTTATATGGTAAAAGTTAAACATGGATTTAGTTTATTTTATGTTTATTATAAAACTCAACTAATTATATTTTTATAGATAAATAGTGGAGAGATTTATGAATTGCGTATTTATTCAAATTCGTTGCAAACCAGGTAAAATATTTAAGGTCGCCGAAGAGATCATTCTAAGAGAAATTCATTCTGAACTCTACTCAACAAGCGGAAATTTTGATCTTTTTTTAAAACTTTATATTCCCGAAACAAAGGATGTTGGTGAATACATTAATGATAACTTATTAAATATTAATGGGATAAAAAGAACTTTAACAACTTTAACTTTTAAAGCGTTTTAAACTAATTTTTAAAGTTTTGTTCTAATAGACCAAAGCTCTGGAAAGAACCTGTGGCCTGTTGCCTGCTGCAAC
>JAQBUS010000259.1 GCA_027623875.1 Pseudomonadota bacterium | reverse complement strand
ATTGGCCATGTAATTGCTTGGATAGGTATACTCATTATTGCCAGAAATCCATCAGTGGCGCCGTTTAGTGTGTTGCTCGTCTTCTTTTGGCCTCTTACTGAAATGACCTTCGCTATAGTTCGACGTAAATTAAGCGGTAAAGCGCTAAGCAGTCCAGATAGGATGCATTTTCATCAGCTCATTATGCGCGGGTTGGAAATATTGCTGCTCGCCAACAAACGGCGCTATGTTTCAAATCCTGTTGCTTCACTAATTATTATTGGTTTATCTTCTGCGCCAGTTTTTGTGGCCCAAAGCCTGTCGCAAGAGAACGTCCCAGCATTTTTTGCATTCATTGGGTTTGCTGTGCTATTTGTTGCGTTATATTTAATTGCTAAGCGATTGCTCACGCACTTGAGATAGATAACTTAACCTGATCTTATGTTAAGACGCCGGTAAAAAAATAACGAACGTTGAAAGTCTGAAATGCCCTCATCTAAGCTCATACGAAAAGCCGTCTTTCCGGTAGCTGGATTTGGAACACGTTTTCTACCAGCTACTAAAGCTATGCCTAAGGAGCTTCTGCCGGTGGTTGACAAGCCTCTCATTCAGTATGCGGTCGAGGAAGCCATTCGAGCTGGCATTGATACTATGATATTTGTGACCGGTAGGAACAAGCGCGCGATTGAGGATCATTTCGACAGTAATCCAGAGCTTGAGGCGGCACTGCGTGCCAAGGGCAAGCACGAACAGGCAGATATGGTGAGAAGCATTCTGCCGGATGGGGTGGAATGCATTTTTGTACGCCAGCCGGAGCAATTGGGTCTCGGTCATGCAGTCCTGTGTGCAGAGCGCGTTGTTGGCAATGAGCCATTTGCAGTATTATTGGCCGATGATTTTATTGTCTCAAATGGGGCAGGCGTGACGTCGGACTTGCTAGAAGGTTTTGCCAAGACAGGTAAGACGCAAATTTGTGCCATGCAGGTAGATGGCCCAGACATTTCTAAATATGGCGTTATAAAAAAACATCCCCAATCTGACGCCATTTTGGGCTTGGTTGAAAAGCCAATTTTTGAAGACGCGCCATCCAACCTGGCAAGTATTGGGCGATATATTTTAACGCCAGATATCTTTGATATATTACGAGGGCAAACTGCGGGCGCTGGTGGTGAGGTTCAATTGGCTGACGCTATTAACACGCAGGCAGCTAGCGGAGGTGTTGAGGATATTTTACTCCAAGGGCAGCGCTTTGATTGTGGTAGTGTGGAAGGTTACTTGGATGCCATCTTCTCGGTATCGGGGAGAGGTGCAAAATAGCTTCGTGTGTGGGACTTAATTTCTAGAGCTATTTTCTTGTGTGGTTTAACTTTAAGACTTTAGGGTGTTTTTTTAGTAAATTATATCCAAGAAAGACCAGGTTTTTCAATTAAATGCTCGTTTAATTGCTAATTTTGAATCTTTATTTTATTTAATTCTTATTGCAATCTTGATTTTATGGAGATATGCTCATATCTGAGCAAATGATGTTATTTGACCAGAACTCGCATATTCTAAGCATCGGTTGTCGAATGTTAGCGACCTACCGTGCGGTAGCTATTGTGGGGCCTTCTTTTGGCTAGTCAGCGTGAAGACCGGCGTTATGAAGTGCGTTTGCGCGTACTGCGGCTGGCTCATGCCAATCCAGAGCTGTCAACGCGTAAGATTGCCGAAGATGTTGGCATTTCGAACGGCTCTGCCTTTTATGTACTCGCTGCGCTTGTCGAAAAGGGCTTTCTGAAGTTAGATAATTTTAAGAATAGTTCAAGTAAGGGGCGCTACGCTTACATTTTGACCCCAAAAGGGGTGCGAGAGAAGTCTTTGTTGACCAACAGATTTATTGAGCGCAAGCGAGAAGAGTATAAAGATCTACGTGCCGAAATTGAGGCGTTAGAGGGGGAGGCTGGGCTTGCGGTTGACGATGGTTTTCTTTCCGATCCTCGACGGTGAGGCTGCGTGATAAAAAGCTGTAAAAGTTTCTGTGGTGCTGATAATGCAAAAAAGCATTTTTTGAGCGGCTTGGAGTTTCCGATAATCGAAGGTTATGTGACGTAATATTCGGAGTTTTCGGAGACTATAAAAAAGAAGCGGGTTCGCAGTTCTAATAGTTTAATATTATGAATATCCGCTCCTTTAATGAAAATGCATTACCTTTAAGGAAATCGAATTGCGTTTCGTCTTGTTTAATGATAACCATAATAGTGTATTCTGTCGATGAATTGGGGAACACGATGCAAGAATCAAAAGTTACTTCAAAAGGTCAAACCACACTACCGAGAGGTGTTCGTTCTAAACTTGGTTTAGAGGCGGGCGATACGGTACGTTACATTGTCTCAGGTGAACGTGTTCAAATCCTAAAGGCGCGGCACGCAAGCGATCTTGGTGGGATGTTATATCGTCCCGGTCAGCGGCGGGTCTCGCTGGAGGAGATGGATGATGCTATCGCAGAAGGTGCAGCTGAAAGCGCGTCATGATAGCGGTAGATACAAATGTTCTGATGCGGTTCTTGATAAGAGACGATGCCGATCAATACGAAATAGCTACGGATTTGGTTAAGGCATGTACCTTAGATGAGCCAGGCTTTATCTGTCGGGAGGTGATCCTAGAATTAGTTTGGGTGTTGGAGCGTTCGTATAAGTTTAATCGCTCTGAAGTTGCGGATACTCTTATCGCGTTGATTTCCTCGACTGAATTTTTAGTGGAAGCGTCAGATGATATAGCGTCAATCATACCACTTTATCAAAACGAAGGCTTTGGCTTCGCTGATCTTATGATCCGCCAAGCAGCCCATCTCAGCGGTGCTAAGGTGCTCAAAACATTCGATCAGAAACTCGCGAAGCTCAGCGGTGTTGATCTACTAGGAACTACACACTGACACTCCATATCGTCAAAGCTTTCCAAATGTTTGGGAGCTACGATTGTTTGAGGTTATAAGTAATTTAAAAACATATCAGTCCAAGGTACCTAGAAGAAGCCGTGTGACTATTCCGAAGAGTTTTCGCGTAGCGTTTGATTTGAAGTGGGTTATAGGATCCGCTACTTTGAGCCAGGTGTTGAAATTCAATTTGTTAAAGCGCATGCAGTTGCAGAGTTGGGTGGAATGTTGGAGTGAGATGTTCAGGCAGGCTAAATTTTGAAAACTTGCAAGCATAGCTACTGGAGCACTCCAGAGCGATATAATGTGGTTGATGCTTTGGGGGGCGATAAGGGCTCTTATCAAGCGTTTGAAAATAGTAGCTGTTCAAGAATTTAATGTCCCGTAGGAAAGTG
>JAQBUS010000258.1 GCA_027623875.1 Pseudomonadota bacterium | reverse complement strand
ATTATAAAATTTATAGGTCCGTTTGCCTGTTTTTCTGTTTGTGTAAAATCAAGACTAAGATCTCCATCTTTATTAACCATAGTAAGATCAATAAAGTACGGCTGAGTTGAAACCGCATCGCTATCTATTCGATCTCTAAAAGACCACTGACCATTAGGAATTCTTGATAAAATTTCAGACCGAAAAGCCATCTCAGTTTGCACTATTATCTCTTCAAATGCTAATTCAATTGCAATAGCAGTATGACGAAGAGCTAACTCTTCAACTCGTTTTTTCCCCAACTGACAAGCTGCCATTAAACTATTCAAATCGCCTTCTAGAAGTTTGGGAAACCTAGAGTTTTGAGAAAAAATACGGAAAACTTCTTCATTGCGAACACCCGCACGAATTACCCGCACAGGAGGGATCATAATTCCTTCCTGAAACACGGATGTAGCACTCGGGCTTATGGATCCTGGAACACTCCCACCAATATCCCATAAATGCCCCCAACATTCCACGAAAGCTATCAAGCGACCTTCAGAAAACGCCGGCATAATGAAAACCATGTCAGGTAAATGGCTCACTGCTCCTTTACTGGAATACGGGTCGTTAAACCAATAGAGATCGCCGTCCTCCATAACCTCTAAGGGATATGTTTCTAATATTGAATCCAGAAGGTTTCCAGCAAGGGTAAGGCTTGTTGAAACTACTAACTCACCTAAAGGATTCAAAATGGCCGTAAAAAAATCCTTCTTCTCCCTAATAAAGGGTGACATAGAGGTCCGCGAAATTAACGCTTCCATTTCTCTTCGAGTTGCAGTCAGACCACCTTTTATCAACTCAAATATAATGCGCTCCCGTGCAGACTTAATTGACGAATCTTTAAAAAGTTCTGTCACAATCCAACCTCCTTGATAATTAGGTTCCCATATTTATCAACGTCCGCCTTTTGCCCATCAAGTATAAATGTTGTTGAGTCTAGTTGGTCAACAATTGCTGGTCCTAGAATGATATCCTGTGCTAAAAGATCATCTCGTCTATAAACATTGATCAACCGTGGGCCTGAATTGTCAATTACCACACTTCGCGTGCTCGTTGGCTCAGGTGACTTTTTGTTTGTGACTCCTATAACGGGAGGTGAAAGATGATCCCTTAGGCCAATAGCTTGAATTCGAAAATTCACGATCTCCACGGCAGCGCCCCTATCAGCAAAAGTATAAAGCTCCTGATGTAAATCATGAAATGCCTCTACAGCAGATGCTGTCGTCGATGCGTTTACCTCCCCGTCAGGAAAGCCAACAATTAATTCAGTTCCTTGACCTGCATACCTTATATCCACAAAACGGCTTAAGGCCCTACGATCCACAGGTACATTATCCAAATCAAGTCGTGAATCAGCTTTAATTAAAAGTTCCTTAAAAACTTTTGACATTTCAAGATAATTAAACGTACCGGCTCTTTGAAAACGAGTAACGACAAAATCATAACGCAAATCGGTAGCTAACAAGCCGTTCGCACACAAAATTCCCGGATACCTCGGGACAAGCAATCCCCCGGCTGAAAGCAATCGCATTAATTCGGCTCCATGCACAGGACCGGCACCCCCAAATGCAGATAGGAGGAAATCTGAAGGATCAAGACCTCGCTCTACGGACATAAGTTTCAATGCATTATGCATCGTCTCATTAACTATAGAGATTACACCAAGTGCTGCCTCTACAACGGTAGTTCCTAACGGCTTAGCAATATGATCATAAATAGCAGAATGAGCCGCTTCGACGTCCAGTGTGACCTGGCCATCGAGTAAATTAGCTGGAATTCGCCCAAGGACAAGATTGGCATCAGTTACTGTTGGCAACTTACCCCCAAGACCATAAGCAGCTGGCCCAGGGTTTGCCCCGGCACTGGTTGGGCCGACCAAAATCGCACCGTTTGGGGCTATTGAAGCAATTGACCCCCCTCCTGCCCCTATCGTATGGATATCAATTATTGGTATTGCTAGGGGTTGCTCATTTATTCTTGCGGCGGTGCTCATTTGAAGATTTCCGTCTCTAATTAGTGCAATATCTGCACTAGTGCCACCCATATCAATTGTTATTAGATTTTCAAATCCTGCCATTTTCCCTAGATATGCAGCTCCATTCATACCAGCTGCAGGGCCAGAAAGAGCCATGTAAACCCCAGACCTTGCTGCCTCCTTAGGTGGAAAAACTCCTCCATTCGACTTCATAATAAATAGTGGGCAATTTACATCTAAACCGCTTAACTCTTTGCTAAGTTGCCTTACGTAACGTCCAACGAGTGGCTGAACCGAAGCATTAATGACTGTTACCATTGCTCGCTCATACTCACGGAATACTGGTAGCACCTCTGACGAAATGGAAATTTCTATATTCGGTAATAATTTGGAAAGTTTCTCAGCGATTTGAATTTCATGTTCTGGATTTGAGTAAGAATGTAAAAGTACTATTGCAACTGCCTCATACTTCCCCTCAGTTAAGCTTTTTGCAATTTGATCAACCACCAGCAGATCTAGTTTTATATCAACAATACCATCGTAACGAATTCGTTCTGGCACCTCGAAAATATCACGTGTGTAAATAGGGCGCCTTGGCTTCACCCATCCATAAAGATTAGACTCTCTTGGAATTTCCGCACGTCCAATTTGTAGAACATGTCGAAACCCCTTTGTAGTAATCAAAGCCGTACGGGCACCTTTACCTTCAAGAATTGCATTTGTCGCTACAGTAGATCCATGAAGTACAACATCAATGGACTTAGCATTTGCATTCGCAAGTTTCATCGCCATTTTTACCGCATGAACAAAACCCTCAGAAGGATTTTCAGGAGTTGATGCCGTCTTTGCGATCTTAAAAATTTTCCCATTACTATCCGCAATTACTACATCCGTAAAAGTACCTCCAATATCGATTGCAATTGAAAACCGCATATCCGGATCGAAGTTAATTGCTCCATTCATACTATGGGCCCCCTGTCACCGAAAGTGTTTGCCCCGTAATCCACTCAGAAAGGTCTGATGCAAAGAACATCGTTGCATTAGCAATATCTTCGGGTTTTCCGACTCTTCGCATAGCGATGGAATTAACTAGCGATTTCTGCCCCTCTTCACCATATGAGTTCCATTGTTTTATATAATCTGGACTAGTTGGCATGAAGCCTGGAGCTACAGAATTTACGGTTATACCAAAAGGACCTAATTCAGCAGAAAGTTGCTTAACCAACCCTATTTGAGCTGCTTTAGCGGTTCCGTAACTTTGGATACCAGTTAGAGAAACTCCAATCCCAGCTCGGCTAGATATAACTA
>JAQBUS010000257.1 GCA_027623875.1 Pseudomonadota bacterium | reverse complement strand
AGCAAATAGGAAAAATTGTAGTTACTCTAAATACATGATGGTCTTATCTGATTTCTACTTTCTAGAAAAAAGTTAGTTCCATCTGATTCAGGTTTCTATATGACCCAGCACTTCCGCTAAGTAATCAAACAATGCTCGGATTCGCAAAGGTGTCGGCCCCCGCTGTGGACGATATAAATACAAGCGCCAAACGGGAGAGGTTTCCTCATGAAGTATCTGAATGAGCTTACCACTCCTAAGCCACGGCAAAACTAGAAATCCAGGCATGTGTCCGAATCCAACTCCAGCGAGAATCGCTTGAAATTCAGCTTCTAGATCATCTGTAATAAAACGGGGCTTTGATGGCGTAAAGCTTCGACTTTCGGTGAATGTCCATGGCCAGTAACGCCCTGTTTTATGATCGACTAGTGCTGTTAAAGGGTATTTATCAAGGTCAATAATTTTTTTAGGCATTCCAACCTTATCAATTAACTCTGGCGTACCCACAGAATAAAAGTTCACTTTCGCCAATTCCCTTGCTACATATCGATTGTCCGGCAAAAATCCAAATCTGATCCCGATATCTATTCGCTCATCGATCACATCCGAGTGTGAATCTGTTAGCACACAATCCACGACAATATCTGGATAACGTGTGGCAAATTCTGCTAGTGCAGGTACTACCAATTTACGCCCTAACACAGACGACACAGTAAGACGGACGGTCCCATGCATTTCATCTCGTTTTTCCTTGGTGTCTTTTACAAGCAAAGCATCGATCGATCCCACCGCAAAACGTGCTTGCTTTGCCAAACGCTCACCATCAGCAGTAATTTTAATTTGTCGAGTACTCCTGTAGAACAGAATTTCTCCGCGCTGCTCTTCTAGCTCCTTTATTGCCCGTGTCACTACCTGCGGGGAAATACCGAGCTGAGTTGCTGCCTCTTTAAAATTTCGACACTCTGCTGCGACACAAAAGATACGTATCATTTCCAATTTGTTCTGCATGTCCAATCCTGTGTTATGGTAATTATTCCGTAAATAGGAATTCTGAAAGATAATATTATTCATTTATTATACCTAACAAGGCTGTAATACTTAATCCATCAAATATGATTGACAGATAGGTTGAAGGTTACTTGTATGAATAATATAGAAAATAAAGTTATTGTTATCACAGGTGCAAGTAGTGGTTTAGGTGAAGCTACTGCTCGCTTACTTGCTAAAAAAGGTGCAAAGGTTGTACTTGGTGCTAGACGTACTGAAAAATTAGAGGCTATTGTTCACGATATTCGTGCTGAAGGTGGTCAAGCTGAATTTATTGGTATGGATATAACCAAACCACATGAAGTACAAGCACTTATTGAAAAGGCATTAAGCGCATTTGGTCAAATCGATGTATTGGTAAACAATGCTGGATTAATGTCTATTGCACCATTAAGTGAGCTAAAAGTTGATGAATGGGATCGTATGATCGACATTAATATTAAAGGTGTTCTTTATGGTATAGCAGCTACTCTACCTGTTTTCCAAAAACAAAACTTTGGACACTTTATTAATCTCGCATCTGTTGCAGGGTTAAAAGTATTTAGTCCAGGAGGTACTGTTTATAGCGGTACTAAGTTTGCTGTAAGAGCCATCTCTGAAGGACTTCGTCATGAAGTTGGGGGAACAATTAGAACGACTACTATTGAGCCTGGTGCAGTTGAGTCAGAACTAAAATTTGGTTCTTCTCATAAAGAAAGTTCAGAGTTTGTTACTGATTTCTACAAACAAGCTATACCAGCTGACTCAGTCGCTCGAGCAATTGCTTATGCAATTGAACAGCCTGCGGATGTAGATATTAATGAAATTGTTTTACGCCCAACGAGCCAAGAGTTTTAATAATTGAATAACAAAAAATGGGAGCACCTCGCTCCCTTTTTTACTATATTTTTAAAGTTAAGGACAAATCTATGAAAGCCGTATCGTATGTTATCAATCACCATGATGATTTTAAAAATTCATTGGTGGATATTGAAAAAGCAAAGCCTACGCTTAAGGAGCGTGATGTACTGGTAAAAGTTCAGGCAATCTCTGTGAATCCAGTTGATACCAAAGTGAGAAAAAATTCGTCTGAAGCAAATAATCGTATTTTAGGTTGGGATGCCGTTGGTGAAATTATTGAAATTGGCTCAAAAGTTACCTCGTTTAAAGTAGGAGATTCTGTTTGGTATGCTGGCGATTTAACCCGAGATGGTAGTAATGCTGAGTTTCAAGCAGTCGATGAACGAATTATCAGTCTTAAACCAATTACAGTATCTAATGCAGAAGCAGCAGCATTGCCATTAACTGCAATAACGGCATGGGAAATGCTGTTTGATCGGTTTCAAATTTCAGAAACAGAAGTTGGCAGTATTCTAATTATTGGTGGTGCAGGCGGTGTAGGATCAATCGCTATCCAACTCCTAAAAGTAAAAACAAATCTGACCGTTATAGCAACAGCTTCACGTGAAGAAACGAAATCTTGGGTGGAATCACTTGGTGCCGACCATGTCATTGATCACAGCAAAGATTTAAATGCACAAATCGAGACACTAGGCATTGAAAAACCAAAGTATGTATTCTCTACAAATCATACAGAAACCTATATCAAGCAAATAGTTTCTCTGATTGCACCACAAGGCAAGCTTGGATTGATCGATGATCCACAAACATTTGATATTATGCCGTTTAAGACTAAATCTATTTCTATCCATTGGGAGTTGATGTTCACCCGTTCAATGTATGAAACCGATGATATTGAAAAGCAAGGTGATCTATTGCAACAGGTTGCTCAATTAGTTGACCAGCAAAAAATTAGAAGTACCCTCAACCAAAATCTAGGCAAAATTAACGCTGCAAACTTGGAGAAGGCGCATAAGTTACTTGAATCAGGTAAGTCAAAAGGCAAAATTGTACTAGAAAACTTCTAAAACAAATTAAAGGTGAAATAATGACTATTTCAGTAATTGCGAACTTTAAGGCAAAGTCAGATCAAAAAGAGACGTTAGAAGCGCTTTTAAAAAGTGTAATAGAGCCTACGCTTCACGAAGAAGGATGCTTGAAATATGAGCTTTATATTAGCGAAAATGACTCGAGTAGATATTTCTTCTTAGAAGAATGGCGTAGCAGGGAGGATTTAGATATCCATATAGCGTCTGATTATATTCAAAGTTTATTTGGTAATATCCAATCGCTCATTGAATCCAGTGATATTGTAGAAATCAAAAAAATATAGCTGTATTCGGACATTATGATGAAGTATTCTTCAAATTAACATAGGGACTTAGAAAGCTAACAAAAAATGGGAG
>JAQBUS010000256.1 GCA_027623875.1 Pseudomonadota bacterium | reverse complement strand
CTGCTAACGTTTTGCAGCTTCAAGAAGTTGGCGATTTCGAAGCACAAAACTGTCAGCCAAGCATGAACTTTGATAGAAGCACAAAGCTTGATTTAACCATTGAACCGCCAATTTCTTATAGGTGCTGTTATGGGCTGGTTTTTATTTATTCTGCTTTTTCTGCTTTAAGATTTTTCAATGTAAAAATCACAAAAACTAAAGAAGCTAGCACAAAAAGATAAAGACCTACTTGTGGGTCAACACTTGCTCTTGCTGAACCACCTCCGTAACTTGAACTATAACTCGCTCCACCACCAGCACCAAACCATCCAAGCATATATCCAAGTCCATTAATAAAATTTAATGCACCAGCGATAAATGCCCATTTGATGTTTTTAAATGCCATAAAACCTCCAGCTAATGCCACAAGAAGTCCAAGTATACCACCACCGATTGAAATTCCAGAAATCCCTCCTGATGAATAATTAGCACTGTAACCACCAAAACTTGCTGAGCTAGACGCTTCAACCCAAGGTAAAAAAACGGCAATAGCCGCTAAACCTGCTGTAATTAATGCAATGTAATTTACTTTACTATTTTTAAAATTTGCATTAGAAGGTTCAATTGGATTACTACTATTGTTTTGACTATTTAAAGATTTATAACTTTTAATTTTATCAAATAATGTTTTGATAGGAGTATTCTCTTTGCTTAGTAAAAATATTCCATAAGCAGAGATAGCTAAAAAAGTTATGAATGGTATTATATTGTATGAAATTTCATTGAAAAGTATCATATTAACAATACCTACAACGCTTAATACATAACCTGTAGTTTTATTATCCATATTATTTTATTTTATTTTCTTACTCATATGGCTTTTCAGAATACGCCCCGTTTTTTAGAGTGGGTTCTGGTCTCCACTTTTAAAGTTCAATAATACTATTTTTTTGTCACATTGGGTGGTCAGCCCGTTGGCTTTCGCAGACCGTCTTGGTTTTTAAACTTGCCCATAACGGTTTGCGTGTAGGCGATGTCCCGAGAGGCACGATTAGGGATTGCGCTTACACGCTGTTATAGGATGGTTTCATTGTTTAATTATTTTAGATATATGTGTATAATTATCTCCTATACTTAACATATAAATACCTCCGGGTAAATTTTCCATTTCTATTGATGTATTTTCATTGTTTATTATTCCAGAAAACACCCTTTTGCCTATATTATCATAGATATTATATGGAGTTCCAATAAGTTTATAATCTACTTTTACATTGATTAAATTTGAGGTGGGATTCGGAAAAAGAGAAATGTCACTTTTAGTGTCTATATCGTGAATACCCGTTGATAAATTTAAGTTAGAAAGTGGAAATCTAAAAACCCCCTGAGTGTTCGTGGCAGCGATTATAAAATTATCATTAAGTTCTAAATCAAAAATAGTCAAGTCTGTTAAACCAGAATTGATAGCTGTCCAATTATTACCATTATCAGTTGAGTAAAAAACACCTGCTCCAAAAGATCCAGCAACAATTATCTGTGAGTTGCTAGCAAAACCTCTGTATGATCCTGATGAAAGCCCTCCTCCCAATAATGTCCAATTAGCGCCAAAATCTGTAGAGCGATAAACGCCAGTCCCAATTGGGCCTCCAGCAAAAAGAGTATTCCCTTTGCTTTCAATAGCCCTAAAATTCGCAGAGTTACCTAGACCGTTTATAATTTGAACCCAGTTAGCTCCCCAATCAGTGCTTTTATATATACCAGCACCATTAGTGCCTACAAATAATGTGTCATTTATTGCAGTAATGCATCTTACATCGGTTGTTGATAATCCTGCAGCACTCCAGGCATCTCCTTGGTTTATTGACATAAAAACACCAGTTGGTCCTACATAAAATAATCTTGTACCTACTTTAAGAATTCCGCCTCCTAGCAAATTGGTTAATCCAATACTTTTTGAAACCCAAGTTGCTCCATTGTCAGCGCTTCTAAAAGCACCTTGGCTAGTGCAAGTGTATGTATAATTATTATCCTTTGTAAAACCTCTTGTAGGACCAATATTGTCGTTGCCATTATTTGATAACGAATAATTTGCGGCAATATCAGTAGAGAGATAAGCTCCAGTTTGTCCTCCTGCAAAATTATAGGTGCCATTTGTTAATAGCGACTGCATATTTAATCCAGCCGTTCCTGCAGATTGTTGCCATTGTCCAAAAGCTGAAATGCTAAAGCTACTGAGTAAAAGAATTTGTAATATGTATATATTCATTTTTATATGTATTTAATTTTTATACTCTAGTGACTAAGCAGAATAAGCCCCGTTTATTAAATTGGGTTCATGTCTCCACTTTTTATTCATAAATATAATTATTTATAATTGAAAGATGATTTTTTTACTGCTTAAACTTGCCTGTAACGGTAGGCAGATTGGCGATGGCAAGGCTTCAAACCGCCAAAGCTTAATGTTGGCAAGAGGTTACTAGTTCAATTAAGCACTTCCGCCCTGCTATTGCCAATGTGCTGTTATGGGCTGGTTTAAACCTTATATTTATCGCCAGAGATAATAGCCTCAGCTAATCCTCTATACCCACTTGGTGCTTTCCATTTGTCACCTGTAATGAGAGCCTCTGCTAGCTCTCTCAAATCACCTGATGGTGCTTTCCACTTATCACGAGAAATAAGCGCTTCGGCAAATTCTCTTAAAGGACCTGATGGTGCTTTCCATTTATCTCCGGTAATGATTGCCTCAGCTAATTCTCGCAAATTGCCTGATGGTGCTTTCCATTTATCGCCTGTAATAATGGCTTCTGCAAACTCTCTTAAATTTCCAAATAACATTTTCTTTTTTTTTATGCTTCCTACTCATCTGGCTTTTCGGTTACGCCCCGTTTTTTTTGAGTGGGTTCTGGTCTCCACTTTTGTTTGTCAATTTTACAAAATAATTTTAAGAACTATCAAAGTTGTCCTTTGGTGGCTCTCTTGTGTGACCGCTAAGTCTGTTTAACTTGCCCATAACTCATTTATAGCCGCTAAAATCTTTCGCCTATCTGCCAAATTGGCTGTATAGGCGAAGGTTTGTCTCGCTTTATCAAATCTACCAAACTTTTTCAAACATGGTCAAAACAACCTGTTTTTTCAAGAATTTGGGTCGATATATGGGTTCGAACCTCTGAATTTGCGTGGTTGTTATTAGCCAAGTTATAGGTTACTGTAGTTTTGGTCTGCTTTTGAATTCAATGCGGGAATACACCGCTGTGCCAGAACCCTTGCAAACTAGCCGGTTGTGTGCTTCTGACTTTTTTGAGTGTTTGGTATCCAAATCGGCTCGCCCGTTGAACT
>JAQBUS010000255.1 GCA_027623875.1 Pseudomonadota bacterium | reverse complement strand
TATCGGAAGCCACTCACCGGCATTTGAGTTTCCACGTCGCCCTAGATGCGTTATTTGCGTCATTAATATCGCTCCATGTTTATGGTAGATTTCGGAGAGATTTTGAAAGAAAGGGACTATAGTATCATCTATAATTAGTTGATCAAAAACGGGAGCTGTATCCACTGAAATTGTGTTGGAGCCGCCAACAAAAGATAAACCTATCCCACCTTTTGCTTTTTCCTGTTGGTAGAGTAGGGTCGTTTCGGTGGGTTTACCTTGGACAGCATGACTTAGTGCGTGGCCGGTGCTAAATATCCGGTTTTTTACCGTTTTAGGGCCTAGTTTAAAGGGTTGTAATAGAGGGTCATTCGTCATGTCTATCAATCGATAGCAGTAAATATTTTAAAGGCAAGCAGTTAACTTACTTTAAGAAATTTAGTATAATTAGTGGATTTAAAAGTTAACTTGAGCGTGTTTGAGAGAGCCTACGTGAATACTGACATATGAATTTTCGTTTATTTAAAGTAAAATTTTAGTTTATGTATATGATAAAATTTGATGATTTTTATTTAAGCGTGCCGTTGGCCGATCTTATGAGGATGTGTGGTGGATTGTTGTGCTTTTATGCCTATTGCAAAGTCAAGATAGGTTATCTGTGCCTGGTTTTAATGTTTTAGGATTTGAATGTTGGTAAGGCTGTAGTTTCCTTTATATCGTCCATTACAAAACTTGCCGAAATATCAGCAATTTGAATTTTTGAAATTAAGTTTTTGTAAAACTTATCGTAACCTTTCACATCAGAGACTCGGACCTTTAGTATGTAATCAAGGTCTCCGCTCATGCGATGAGCGCCAATGATCTCTGGCAATAAGTTAACGACTTTTTCAAATTTAGTGATCCAACCTGAGTCATGCGAACCGGATCGTATCATTACAAAAACAGTCAGTTCGAGATCAAGAGTTTTAGGGTCAACAATTACTACTCGAGCCCGAATAATGCTAGCTTTCTCCATCATACTAACGCGACGCCAACACGCATTGCGAGATAAGTTTACTCGGTCTGCTAAGGCATCCATACTGAGACCAGCATCTCTCTGGAGTTGGTTTAAAATTTTACGGTCAATATTGTCTATATTATAAGTCATATTTGGGACCGTATCTCATTTAATTTAATTTTTAAACAATTTTTGGGATAAATTTTCATTAATTGTAAGGTATTTTTTTAAATTAGACTAGAGGAGGTTAAAAGCGTGAACACTAATAAAGAAAATTCAATACAAGATGGTTTCTTGGAACGCATTAATAAACATCTAACTGGTGTAAACGAAACTTATTGGCAGCATTTTTTCTTTGCAATGACCTTTGGGTTTCGTCTCCTTTTTGCTGCTGGTGCAGCTTTTGTTCACGCGTTGATTCCATGTATTTTTGAAAAAACCGCGAGCAACAGAGTTCATGCGATGCACGATTTTCTCTCAAATCGCAATGCAAGTGATGATAAAGAAAAGTAACTAACTCAAAACTGAAATGAGGTATCTTTAACCTTCGAGTATGCGGTTGGTTGCATTAGCGACTGTTTTAGTTTGGGTTGAGGAATAAGATGAACCACTGACTAAGAGAAAAATCGAGGACTTGAAGATGAGGTAAAATTATGGGAGTTTCAAAAGAAAAATAAGGTTTGCGTTGGGTCTATACCATAAGGAATAACGCTATAATGAGTTCAGCTCTTCAACGCCTCGCATTTTTCTTCGCCTCTATTCCTGATGCTTTGCGTCCTTGGCGAACAATCATTTTAGGAATTTTTGTTCTAGTTACAGTATTTTTAGCACTCGGATTACAACGATTTCAGCTGGATACTAGTTTTGACGCCTGGCTATCTGATGATGACCCTGCGGTTCAAGCGCTTGACGATTTTCGTTACCAGTTTGGGAGTGATGATGGGTTGTTTTTGGTTTATCGTGCTCGGGACGGGGACGTCTTTTCGGCCCATTCTCTGACTCAGATACGTAGGTTAACAAAGTCACTGGAAAATTGGCAAGAGATTGATGCGCGATCTATATCCGTGACGTCTTCAGTGTTAAATAATCTTAATCACATCACCCGAGTTCAATCGCTGTCAAACACGCGTTACCAAGTCAGTTCTAATGATACTCTTGAAAGCTTAAATTTATTGCCGGAATCTGGCGCGATCACTTTAGAAATTTCCGAAAACACTCGTAAATTGGCGTTAGAGCAGCGTAACCTACGATTATTAATGTTTTCTGATAACTTTGAATATGGTGCGGTGGTTCTTTCAACAGATTTTGGAGCGATCCCTGTTCAACTTAAGGAGGAAAGTGAGCTTGATGCCGATATTAAAATGGATGCGTTGGACCTCGCTGTAGAGGATTTCAGTGGTGGCTTCGATATCCAAGCGAAGGAGCGTTTTGTAGAATTCCAAGATACAAAGCCAAAGACATATATTGGTTTTATGAACGGGTTAAAGGCGATTTATGGCATGCCAGAATACTCTGAGAGTTTTGAGTTTTTTCCGGTTGGGACAGCAGGGATGATGGACT
Organism: Pseudomonadota bacterium; assembly: GCA_027623875.1. Lineage (GTDB taxonomy): Bacteria > Pseudomonadota > Alphaproteobacteria > Rhodobacterales > Rhodobacteraceae. Next base: position 791 of record JAQBUS010000255.1, on the reverse strand, counting down.
ATTCTATGGAGACGATGGTCCAGTCGGGATTGCTCGTTGTCCTAGCAATTATAATAATCGTATTGCTGTTGTACACATTATTCCACACCGGTTCGGCTGTGGTTTGGCCAGTGGTTGCAGTGATTTCCAGTTGTATTTGGGTGTTTGGTGCTATGGCATGGCTTGAGATACCATCGTCTCAATTAGCGACATTAACTGTAATGCTGGTATTGGCCGTTGGGATTGCGGATTGTGTACATGTTATGAGCGAATATTTGTTGTTCAAACGCGAAGGTCACACACACCAAGATGCAATCCAGCGCTCATTTGAGAAAACTGGAGTGCCAATTTTGTTGACAACTATTACGACTATGGCTGGAATGTTGGCGATTGCATTCGGTGGAGTGGGACAATTTGTTGTGTTTGGAATCGTATCAGCACTTGGAGTGTTTTCAGCTCTCGTGTTCACTGTAGTTGTACTGCCGGTATTGTTAGAATTTTGGCATCCATTTCCGATAACTTCAGGAGCAAAAAAGGTCACTAAATGGAAGCGCCTTCTATCCTGGCCCTTGTTTTTGATCATGTTTCCAATTGGGCTAGTGCGATGGTTGGGCAACTGGAGTGGTCTGTCTTGGTTATTGGGAGCTTTGTGGTTGCAGCCATTATTAGACCGAGTTCCAGCATTTTCCTACCGCGCCCGTTATCCAATTGTAGTATTGTTTTTGGGAGCCTTCATCGTTTGTGGTTATGGTACCTCAAAAGTGCATATAGATAGTAATCTTGTTGAGCTATTCAAAGAAAAAACACCCCTT
>JAQBUS010000254.1 GCA_027623875.1 Pseudomonadota bacterium | reverse complement strand
AGAGCACTTTCCAAGAAAACAACCCAAAAAGGTATCAAATATGTATACGCCGTTAATTTTGCACTCGATAATCTTATGCTCGCAATAGTAACCAAAGTAAAACTACCCAAGCCAGCAAAAATAGCCAAATATAGGATAATGGCGGTAACCAAAAGGCCCAAACTAGACCAGTCAGTGGAAATGATGCTAGGCCAGAAAAAAATAAATAATATTAAAGCACCGCTTACCATAACTCCAAAAGATGTTGAATAAACTGGCTCACCTCTTCTCAACACCGGCACTAAAACTGCATACAAGGCGTGAGCTAAAGTACCTAAAAAAAACAATATCTCACCCCGACCAATTTTAAAGCCAACAACGCTATGTATTGATCCATCAAAAATAACCCAAAGGGCACCAAATACCCCAACACATAAGCCTAAGGAAACGATCCTGGTTTGCCTTCTTCCAGTTATAACTCTATCCATCGCCCCGGCCATAAAAGGCATCAGGGTAAATATAGCTGCTGTCGTAATTGCTGTGGCCGTCTTTAAAGATTCAAACATCAAAATAAAAAATATTATGAAAACACCCCCAAGAACTAAGTACCTCCATGGTTGGCTGTAATCTCTCCATTTTAGCTTTCCAGTTGCTGCGAGAACTATTCCCAACGAGACAGCTGCAACTGCAAACCTCACCGCCGTTAGAGCAATAGGTCAAATGTCTCCTGCAATTAATTTTCCAAAAGAAAAAGATCCGGCTACAATCAATGAGAAGAGCAACATTGCAAGATGGCCAGTTACTTTTGGAGAAAAGTTAAGATAGAGATCTAAAGACTTTTTGTTCATTTTTTTCTCTCTGTAATCTAAAAGTATTTATTCCTTAACATTATATTAAAAACTATTCTTTTTTATTAATCAAACTCACGTCTAGGTTTAATTAAAAACGAATTGGTAGATATATCATGTTTACTTTCCACCCCATGTGGGGATTCATACCAATTAATAATCGCGATTAAGAATTTGGTTAATTAAAGCATTTAGGCAATTGAAAGGATCTCACATGTCACGTTTTATGGTTTCTGCCCCCCAGCCCGAAGCAGTAGAAGCAGGGTTAGACATACTTCAACAAGGCGGGAATGTAATAGATGCGGCTATAGGCGCGGCTCTAGTTCAAACTGTTGTCGACCCTCAGATGTGTGGCATAGCCGGATTCGGATCATGCCATATATATTTGGCGGATGGGACCCACACAATAATAGACTTCCATGGGAGAGCACCATCTGCAACGAAGGCTGACATGTGGGAACACCTAATAGAAGGAGAGTGCGAAGATGGGTTTGGGTTTTTATTAAAAGGTCAAGTCAATGAAATTGGCTACCAATGCATGACTACACCCATGACCATAAAAGCGTTTGAAGAAGTTTTAGATAGATTTGGAACTCTCTCGATGGCTGAAACGATTCAGCCAGCCATAAGCTATTGTGAGAAAGGCTTTGCTGTTAGACCCCAGGTATATAACTTCTGGACTATGCCTGAAGTTTCTGGGCGCATTCCTCGGGTTAGGGGTATGACCGAAAATCCAGCAACGGCCAAGATCTATACTAAGTCTGATAATAGCCTATATAAGATCGGTGACATTCTAAAAAACCCCGATATGGCTAATACATATAGGCGAATAGCTCAGAACGGCGTCAAAGATTTTTATACCGGAGAAATAGCCAAGCAAATTTCAAATGACATGGCAGCAAATGGCGGTCTCATTGGAATGGATGATCTCGCATCATGCAAAACAATAGAAACAAATCCTCTTTGGACCACCTATAGGGGTTACGAAATCGCAACCAATCAACCACCGGGAGGTGGGTTAGTTATTTTAATTATGTTGAATATTCTTAAACACTTTGATTTGACTAAAATGGGCCATAACACCTCAGAATATATTGCTACTGTTTCAGAAGCCATGAAGATCGCTACAATTGAAAAAGATTCTCGAATGGGTGATCCAGAATTTTTTGATATACCATTAGAGGAATTGCTTTCTGATAGTTTTTCAACAGAAATGGCAAAAAAAATTAAAAATGGAGAAAAAGCTGATGTCATTCGGCTAAACAGTGGTGCTGATCCAAAGGAAACTACCCACATATGTGTAGCTGACAAGTTGGGGAATTGTGTTACCATGACTCACTCTCTAGGGTCTTCTAGTGGTGTTGTTACTGACGGTTTAGGATTTATGTATAATAACTGCATGATGGTCTTTGATCCTCGCCCTAATAGAGCAGGATCTCTAGCCCCAGGAAAAGCTAGATTTACTGCACTGTCACCGACTATCGTATTCAAAGATAAAAAACCTTTCTTGCTAGTAGGGTCTCCAGGAGGAACAACGATCACAATGGGCAATCTGCAAGCTATCCTAAATGTTATTGATTTCGGTATGGATGCTCAGCAGGCCGTATCTGCCCCTCGGTTCACAACAACCTCAAATACAATCGAACTAACTAATAGAATTCTTCGATCGACCGAAAAAGAACTGCAATCTCTAGGATATCCAACGAAACGACATCCCTTCAGTTATATGATGCCAATTCTTCAAGCAATTCGTCTCACAGGGGATAAGCTTGATGGCGGCGCCGATCCTTCGGGCGATGGTATGGCAGTTGGTTTGTGAGGTTAAGCAACCAACAGAACCTTTAAGGAGACGGGGTGATAGATAAATGAGTACATTAGACGTAGTTCTAAAACCCTGGGGCAAGTATGAAGTTCTGACCGAAGGATCTGGATATAAAGTTAAAAGAATAACTGTGATACGCAATGGGCGGCTCTCACTACAACTTCACAACCAACGCTCTGAACACTGGGTTGTGGTTTCCGGAGAGGCAGCCGTGACGATTGGGGAGAGAAAATTAAGATTATTAAAGGATCAATCAATCTATATCCCAATCCAAACAAAACACCGTATTGAGAATAACAACTATGAGGATCTGGTCTTAATTGAAGTTCAATCAGGCAACAACCTTGAGGAAGATGACATAATTCGTTTTGAAGATATTTACGGTCGGACCTAGTTGGTTACTAGCTCATTATTTAGAATAAAAGGCTAGCCGCTGGTGCATCTAAAATGACTTTAATACTCTTGTGTTTTAATAAAAAACTAGAAGGACAAGAGGGGCTTTCAACCCCTCTAAAAGTACCTTTAACAGCTTTAGACTTATGTATCCCAGAAGCTACCAAAATAATGTTCTTGGAATCTAAAATATCTCTCACACCAAGAGTAATAGCCCGGCAACCCACTGGTAGGTTTGCATTAGATACCGTTTCAGGATCTAAGTTCACGACGCGACAAACTGTCTGATCTGTACTCCCT
>JAQBUS010000253.1 GCA_027623875.1 Pseudomonadota bacterium | reverse complement strand
AAATTTCTATTCATTCTTATAGCAGTTTTGATTTCAACGGGTCTTTTTTTATGGGGAGCCAAGAATTTAAATCAATTCAAAAGTTTAATAGCCGTTGGTTTTATCATTGGTGGGGCCATAGGAAATGCTTTTGATAGATTATTGTATGGTGCGGTTGCTGATTTTATAAATATGTCGTGCTGTAGTATTCAAAATCCGTATACTTTTAACGTTGCGGACTCTTTTATTTTTGTTGGTATAGGCGTCTTACTATTCGTTAATGAGCAAAAGACAGCGTGACTTACTTTAAAATCATGATGTATAATTAGCAAAATTCAGTTTACAGGAAATCTAATGATACAAAAGAGAATAGTAATAAGTTTGGGACTTGCCGCTTTAATGTTGGTGTCATGCGATAAAAGTGATGCACCAAATTTAATGAATATGAGCTACAAGGGTACAGGGCCGAATGAGTTTGATATTTTGCCGAACTCAGTTCTGGCACAACCCAAGGATTACTCAACACTTCCTGATCCCACTTCAGGAAAAGGAAATTTAGCTGATCTCGATCCAAGCAAAGATGTTATTAAGGCTTTGGGAGGAGTTATATCTAAGGGTAAAAGCGATCCAAAGCTAATTAATTACACCTCAAGATTCGGTGGGGATTCTACTATAAGAGCTATTTTAGCTAAAGAAGACTTAGAGTTTCGGCGCAAGAACAAGGGGTTATTCATGGAGCGCTTACTTAACCAAAACATTTATTTTAAAGTTTATAAAAAACAGTCCCTCGATCAGTATGCTGAATTAGATAGGTTGCGTAGTTTGGGTGTCCGAACGGTTTCTGCGCCGCCCAAAAGAACTGATTGATTCTAAGTTAGAAAGAGTAGCTAAATATCTGTAATGGTTTATTGTAGAGTTATCTGTAGCCGGAGAAGTAGTATAATTTTTTTTGAAAGCCCAAAATGTATAAGTTATTTTTAGCGTTTCTATTTTTACAGATTGGTAGCTCGACTGTTTTAGCTGCAGAAAATGTAAGTACGTTTGATTTGAACAATGGATTGAAAGTCGTTGTAATAGAAGATCATCGTGCCCCGGTAGTAGTACACATGTTATGGTATAAAGTAGGGGCAGCTGACGAGGAGACTGGAAGGTCTGGGGTAGCGCATTTTTTAGAACATTTATTGTTTAAAGCTACCAATAGATTAAAAGCTGGAGAGTTTTCTTCAACCGTTGAAAGAAACGGTGGTTCTGATAATGCTTTTACGTCTTGGGATTATACGGCTTATTACCAAAGGATTTCGAGTAACCGTTTGGGCCTTATGATGCAAATGGAGGCGGATCGAATGAAAAACATCCGCTTAACAGATGAAAATATAGGAAATGAGCGTAAAGTTGTTCTTGAGGAAAGAGCTCAGCGCATTGACAGTAATCCAGGAGCTCTTTTCTCAGAGCAGAGGCAAGCTACTATGTATATGAATCACCCTTATGGCATTCCAATTATAGGCTGGCGTCATGAAATGGAGCAGTTGAATAAAACAGATACGTTGGCTTTTTACAAAAAATATTATGCTCCTAATGCTGCGATTCTTGTCGTTGCAGGGGACGTAAATCCCGCGGATGTTAAGAAGCTAGCAACACGCCATTATGGCTCACTTAGGCCGACTATTGGACTTTTAGAAAGAAAAAGAGTTTTAGAGCCACCACATTTGGCGGAAAGACGTATTATTTTTGAGGATGAACGTGTTGCACAACCTTATGTCGTAAGATCCTATCTCGTTAAGGAAAGGGATGCGGGCAATCAAGAGGAAGCAGCAGCACTCACTATGCTGGCAGAATTACTAGGAGGAAACCAAACGACGTCAGTTTTTGGTAAAGCATTACAGATTAAAACGAAGAGGGCCTTATATAGTTCTGCCTTCTATTCTGGACTATCTTACGATGAGACTAGCTTTGGAGTTATCATTGTCCCATCCCCGGGGAGAACCCTTGGACAGGCAGAGGAAGATCTTGATGAAGTCATTAAAAACTTCGTACGAAATGGAGTGGATGAAGAACAGCTAAGAAGGATAAAAATGCAAATTAGAGCATCCGACATTTATGCTGAGGATGATGTTTTTGGCTTGGCCAAAGCGTACGGGTCGGCTCTTACTTCAGGTTTAAGTATTGCTGATATCCAAAGTTGGCCAGAAAAACTTGCATCGGTCACCTCGGCAGAAATATTGACCGCTGCGGAGCAGCTTTTGGATAAAAGAAAATCTGTAACGGGATGGTATAAAAATCAAGATGATAAAGGTAGCAACTAGTTATGGTTCGAGGTCTCTTTGCGGTTATTTATTTTTTAGGGCTTGCAAGTCATTTATGTGCATTTGAAATAAAAGAAGTAACTTCTCCGGGTGGGATTAAAGCTTGGCTGGTTGAAGAGCATTCTATTCCTTTTACAGCGATTCAAATAAATTTTAAAGGTGGGTCCTCATTGGATCGAACGGGTAAGCGAGGGGCCATTCATTTCATGTCTGCCTTATTAGAAGAGGGCGCCGGGGAGTTGGATGCGTCTGGGTTTGCAGAGGAATTAGAACGTTTAGCCGCATACTTTAATTTTAATATTTATGATGATAGCTTAACTATTTCTGCTAAATTTCTGACAGAAAATCGAGATGAGGCAGTATCATTATTGAGGATGGCACTTATTGAACCTAGGTTTGATTTGGATCCAATTGAACGTGTTAGAAATCAAATTTTGTCTATATTGAATTCTAACAAGAAGAAAACTCAGAAAATTGCGAGTGAGACTTTTTATAGAAAAGCATTTTCAGAGCATCCATATGGTTCACAAAAAGAGGGAACTGTAGAAACAGTAAGTTCGCTTACACAAAAAGATATTCGCCAAGCTTATAGTGATGTATTTTCTCGTGACCGTGTTTTTGTTAGCGCAGTGGGGGATATAGACGCGCTTGAATTTGGTAAATTATTGGATAAACTTTTGATGGACATTCCGGTTGGTAGAAATCCACTTCCAAACCCAGCCGTTTATAGTGAGGTCACTGGGTACAATTTAGTTGATTTTGATTCACCCCAGTCAATAGTTTTATTTGGCCATAGGGGGATCAAGCTAGGAGATCCTGATTTTTTTGCTGCATATACTCTGAATCATATTTTAGGTGGCGATGGGTTTGGCTCAAGGTTGATGACGGAATTGCGTGAGAAGAATGGTCTTACGTATGGAGTTTCGTCTTATCTGGCTAACTGGGATGGTGCAGAATTAATTTTAGGACAATTTTCTTCTCTAAATGAAAGTGTATTAGAGGCGATAAAAATATTACGATTCGAGTGGAAAAAGATTTCCTCTGTGGGAGTTACAATGGAAG
>JAQBUS010000252.1 GCA_027623875.1 Pseudomonadota bacterium | reverse complement strand
AAAACTGATGAATGGAACTTCAAGATTGGACCAGGTAAAATACAAGATATTGAACTCCTATCACAATTAGGAGCTCTAATTCACGGTACGAATACCCGCAATGTAGATCTAGGCTTAGATTCAGCTGCAAAAATAGGACTTATTGACAGCACTAATAAAATAAAACTCATACATATTTATAGCGTATTAAGCACATTAAACACTGCTTCTCTCCTTATTAGTGCTACGGGAGTCCGTGAAGAGGATATTAGTAGTGGAGGCGTTTCACTACTTTTAAGATTAACGTCCAGGCACAACATGACTGGGCTCAAAAATGAACTTCTGGCTTTATCTAAAGAGGCAGCGAATATAATTGACTTAGCTGTAGTTTAACTAAAAATTAGCTCTTACTTATCAACCCCACCCCAAATTGCTTCAGCCGTTTTTACAACTAGCTCAAGTTTGCGGCTTTGATCATCAAATGTAATAGAATTTCCTTCTTCTGTAGAAGCGAATCCACATTGTGGAGCGATACCCAGTTGGTCAATATCTATATATTTAGATGCCATATCAAACTGTCTCTTAAGCCAATCATTATCTTCCAGCTTTCCAACCTTAGTAGTGATAAAGCCAGGTAGAACTCTCTGATTTCCTTTAGACATTAGGGATAGAGGCTCTAAGCCACCTGCACGGTCTGTGTCATATTCCATGAAGAACACATCGACCCCGGTCTGATTAAAAACAGCATCGGCTACTGAATCATAAGCACCCTCAGCTGCATGCGTAGACCTAAAATTACCTCTACACATATGCATCGCAATAGTCATATCGTCAGGACGATCTTTAATTGCCTCATTCATCATCCACGCATATCGGCTGACCAAATAATCCGGGTCCTGTCCCTTCTCTACCGCTGTCGCTCGATGCTTTGGGTCGCATAAGTAGGCAAAAAAGATATCGTCCATTTGTAAATACCTACACCCAACATCGTAGAAAGCTTTAACAGCTTTTTTATATGTCTTAGCTATATCTGCTGTTAACAATTCTACATCTTGATACTCTGGAGGATGAATGTCCTCTAGCGCAGTGCGAAAGTGACAACACGACGGACCCGGTATAGATATTTTTGGAGTTACCTGAGTATTTTTTGCAACAAATTTGAAATGCTCCAAATGAGGGTGATTTTCTGGAAAATCTATTTTTCCTGAAATTGTAGGGAAAATTGGTCGTAATTTTACTCCGGCAAATTGCACTCCTTGATTCGGGTCACGTTCTTCCATTTCCATTCCAACCAATTCGCCCATAAAATCATAATGCCAAAAAGACCTTCGCTGTTCTCCATCAGTAACCGCTCTCAGACCCAGGCTCTCCTGCAAAGTTATAAGCTTAGTTATCTCTTTATCTTCAACTTCAGTAAGTTTTTCTAATTCAATATTATTAGAGTCATAATATTCTTTTCTTGCATTCTTAATCGCCTCTGGCCGTAAAAGGCTTCCAACGTGATCAGCTCTAAATATGGCTTTGCCCATTTTTTTATCCTTACAAAAATTTGACCGAGGAAGGTCGAAGTGAGATTCTTTAATTATTGGTTTAATTATGTAAATAGATTTAGGTATAGTCCTTTGACCAGATACAAATATAGAGGCATACTAAAAGTAATAGTAACTCGAGTAAATACAGGAATAATAAATGACCCCAGAATATTTAAGGGAACTGTACGGTAATATTTCGCCTAGAGCAGCGGCCAAAACTATTGATCACATCGATATTCATTGTAAAAAATTTATCGAGCATTCTCCTTTTTGTATCTTAGCAACCTCAGACGGAAAAAATTTAGACGTTTCCCCGAAAGGCGACCCAGTATCCTTTGTTCATGTTGCAGATTCCAACACCCTTATAATACCGGATCGACCCGGCAATAATAGAATTGATGGGTTATTAAACATTATAGCTCACCCCTTTATTGCCTTATTATTTATAATACCCACCGTTAACGAAACCCTACGAGTTAATGGCTCTGCCGAGATAATAGATGACATGGACATTTGCTTAGCCCACGCTATAAACGGCCGCACTCCTCTAACCGTTACCCGCATAACTGTTAGCGAGGCTTTCCTACACTGCGGTAAAGCACCCTTAAGGGGAGCTTTATGGGACTCAGAAAAATGGCCAAATAAAAGGCCAATCCCAAACCTTTACGAGATTATTAAAGACCATGCAAAAGGGCTCAACGTCCCTCAAAAAACAAACGCGGAAATTGAAAAACAAGATATTGATACTCTTTATTGAATTAAGTAATAACTTTCTCAGAAACATTCTAATATCAGAATAACGATATAGTTTTAATTTATGGGGGACCATCAAATTGGCGCCGAAAAAAGATAATAATCAATGGAAAACTCTAGACAGAGACTTAAAAAAAATATCTCAAATTGAGAAAGCATCACAGTATGCCTCAAGACCATTTGTCTCTCCAAGCATCGCATTATTATTTATTCTTTTATGCGGTGTGGCCGCAGCTAGTTTTTTAGGAGAACAATCCTCATCTGCTGTTGTTATTTTTGCAGCAATCTTTGGGGCCTATATGGCCTTAAATATTGGCGCAAATGATGTCGCAAACAATATGGGCCCCGCTGTTGGAGCCAATGCGCTCACAATGGGCGGTGCATTAATAATTGCTGCTGTTTTTGAAAGTTCTGGCGCTCTTCTAGCCGGTGGTGACGTTGTATCCACTATTGCAAAAGGTATCATAGCACCTTCTTCCTTTGTAGATAAATCTGTTTTCATTTGGGCTATGATGGCAGCACTTATCTCAGCTGCACTCTGGATCAACTTAGCTACAATTGTTGGAGCGCCGGTATCAACGACCCATTCAGTTGTCGGTGGTGTAATGGGTGCCGGCATTGCCGCGGCAGGCTTCTCAGCCGTAAACTGGGTAACAATGGGAAAAATAGCTGCTAGTTGGGTAATATCACCAGTTTTGGGAGGTTTCATTGCAGCGCTGTTTTTGGCTTTTATCAAGTTTTTTATAATCTACAAAGAAGACAAAATCGCAGCCGCTCGGAGATGGGTGCCCGTATTAATTGGGTTAATGGCCGGTGTTTTTTCCATGTACTTAGCAGTTAAAGGCCTAAAGAAACTCATACAACTTGACCTGTATACCTCCGTAACTATTGGTTTCTCTGTTGGATTAGTCGTCTATGGAGTCACCTCACCACTAATAAAACGGCAAGCAGAGTTTTTAGAAAATAGAAACAAATCCATAAAAAAGTTATTTGTTATCCCACTTATTTTCTCAGCTGCTTTATTATCATGGGGCTGTCCTAGATAACCAACATTGAGGTTATTATGGGACACATGAGAAAGAGTCGTTTAAGTCAG
>JAQBUS010000251.1 GCA_027623875.1 Pseudomonadota bacterium | reverse complement strand
AATTTCCTTTAAAAACTCTTAAATAAATATAACATTGAATTTAAAGTCTTTTTGACTTAATAATACAATATATCTATAATTAAAACTTAATTACTATTATAAATTAGAGAATATAGGCTTCATTATGAGTAATACTAGAGAATTAGACCGTTATGATAAAGATATTATTAAATTTCTAAGTAAAGACGGTCGGTTAACAGTAACTGAACTTGCGATTAAAACAGGCCTGTCTAAAACCCCGTGTCAAGTCCGCATGAAACGGCTTGTAAGGGACGGATTTATAATTGGCTTTAGGGCCATTATAAATCATAATTTATTAGATGTCGGACACATTGCATTTGCAGAAGTCAAACTTCGTGACACAACAAAGAAAGCACTAGACGCGTTTAATTTAGCTGTTCAGGGCATTCATGAAGTTGAGCAATGCCATATGATAGCAGGGGCATTTGATTACCTTCTAATGGTTCGCACAAAAGACATTAATGCGTACCGCCACATCCTAGGAGAACGGATTTCAGCTTTACCCCACGTCGCAAGCTCTTCTACCTACGTTGCAATGGAGGCCGTAAAAGAGGTGGGGCACTCAGAATTAAATTCTTAATTGAATTCAACTATTAGCAACTACAGATAATTACGTATTATATGCGCCAATGATCAGACTAGATATTTTCATCAGAATTTAAAAAGTAACGATCCAATTAACTCTTTTTAAGCCTTAAATCTCTCTAGCATGCCAAACAAATCTCGCGGGTCATTTGGATCAGCAATAAGATCAAGATAATCATAAAATTTGGCTGAAAGAGCATTTTTAAAAATATACTTCAAGGCACTAAAGTCTTCGATAGCAAAACCAACACTATCAAATAGGGTTATCTGTGAAGCGTTACTCCTCCCCCGTTTGTTCCCAGCCATAACTTCCCAAACTTCTGTGACTGGATGATCCGCATCTAGTTGTTGAATTTCACCCTCAATCCTCGTTTGAGCTGGGTGTTCAACAAAAATCTCCGATCGAAAAAGAATGTCTCTGTGTAACTCGGTTTTACCTGGGCAATCTCCACCGATCGCATTTATATGAACACCAGAACCAACCATATTATCTGTTAAAATAGTTGCACACTTTTTATCTGCCGTACATGTCGTAATTATTTGAGCACCAGACACCGCATCTTCAGCACTATTGCATACTACAAGGTCTAATCCTCTTCCTTGCAAATTTTGTGTGACTTTTTTTGTAGCGGAGAAGTCCGTGTCATAGAGGCGTATAGAAGTAATACCGCAAATAGCCTTAAACGCGATGCATTGAAACTCTGACTGCGCTCCATTGCCAATCATCGCCATAATAGTTGAATTTTTTGGCATCAAGTATTTAGCGACAATAGCTGATGTTGCTGCTGTTCTTAAGGCTGTTAATAAAGTCATTTCAGTTAACAAAATAGGGTAACCTGACTCCACATCCGCAAGTAAGCCAAAAGCGGTAACTGTCTGTAAACCATTTATTGTATTCTTAGGATGGCCGTTTACATACTTGAAGCCATACATTTCACCATCACTGGTCGGCATCAACTCAATTACGCCTACGTCAGAGTGCGAACCAACACGAGAAATTTTGTCAAAAAGTGGCCACCGCTTAAAGTCAGCCTCAATTTCTGAAGCCAGATCAGTTAATACACGCTCAATTCCAAAACTTCTGACAAGACGCATCATATTATCAACTGAAACAAAAGGTACCAATGCCTTTTCTGATGCCACACTCATTATAAACTCCCTGTAGGTTTATCAAAAATTCGTTTTCCAAGTATTGATGCAGTCAAATCAACCATCAATTTTGCTGTCTTACCATTTTCGTCCAACATAGGGTTCAATTCGACTAGATCTAAAGAAGTGACTAAACCACTGTCGTGTAAAAGTTCCATTGTTAGATGAGCTTCGCGGATTGTAGCCCCACCGGGTACAGTCGTACCTACCGCTGGAGCTATCATTGGATCAAGGAAGTCCACATCAAACGAAACGTGAAGTAACCCATTAGAATCTCTCACTCGAGCCAAGAATTGCAACAATGAAGGTTTAATTCCAAATTCATCAATAAACCGCATATCTGCTATGGAAATAGAAAGCGCGTCGAGCGCCTCTTTTTCGGGATGATCAACTGATCGTAACCCAATCATAAAAACGTTACGTGGATCCACTATGACTTCTAGTTCTGGAAATTTTTCAAAACCCGCTTGGCCTGTAAAGTAAGCCATAGGTGTTCCATGCAAGTTACCACTTTTTGTTGACTGGGGAGTGTGGAAGTCGGAATGCGCATCTAGCCACAAAACAAATAAGGGTCTATTCTGTGTTGCCGCATACGCAGCAACGCCAGAAACAGAACCCATCGAGACTGCGTGATCGCCCCCCATAAATATTGGAAGACCAAATTGCATTTGTTTTTTTGCAATTTGGGCTATAGCACCTGTCCAAGCAATATTCTCGTTTAGTTTGTACGGCTCTAAATTGTCTACATCGACCGAATCGAATGTCTCAGGCGAAACATTACCAAAATCAAAAACCTCATAACCGAGATTTTGTATCACCTCAAAAAGTCCAACGGTTCTATAGGCATCTGGTCCCATTACACAGCCTTTAGTTACCTTCCCGCAGTCCAAGGGTATTCCAACCAATATACATTTCTTATCCAACATACAGATAGATTGCTTTACAATATGGTGTATAGTAAACCTATCATATCGCTCATTATAAATATCAATTATACATAAAGGTTAAAACTTATGGACAGATTGGATGTTAAAATTCTAACTGGTTTAAAAAAAAATGGCCGCGCTAGCTTGTCTAATCTTGCATTGGACTTAAAAGTAACGCGAGCTACCGTCGGTGTCCGGATAAAAAATCTTGTAAAAATTGGTGAGATTGTCGGCTTTACTGTACTTACAAAACGCGATGTTACTCGAAATCTAGTGCGTGGCCTGATGATGTTGGAAATAGAAGGGAACGCAGCTCAGAGTGTTCGGCAGAAATTGTTAACCTTTCCTCAAATAGAGATGGTTCATACAACAAATGGTAAATGGGATTTAATTGTAGACCTAGCAACTGATTCTTTAGAGGATTTAGACCAAACCTTATTTAAAATACGCAAAATTAACGGAGTCAAAGCTTCCGAAACAAGTTTATTATTATCATCTAAAAAACCGTAGGTTTTCCAGCTACAACTAGATAAAGTCTTACATTTTTAAAACATTAAACTATCAACTAAAGAGCTCATTGCATAACTTTAATGCGTCAATTAATAAATCTACTTCACCTTTTGTGTTGTACAAACCAAAAGATGCTCTGCAAGTAGCATGAACACCCAAATAATCCATTAAT
>JAQBUS010000250.1 GCA_027623875.1 Pseudomonadota bacterium | reverse complement strand
TTTTATCCTCGCAAAAGAAAATTCTTTGCCTGGGCCATATAAATTGACACTTCGTATTTCAGAAAGAAAACTAGTTTTTGATGTTTGTTCCGATGGTGAAGTTAAAGTTGTAGAATTTCATTTATCGTTGGGGCCTTTCAAACAGGTGGTTAAAGATTATTTTAAAATTTGTGCTAGCTATTTTGAGGCAGTAAAAAAATTACCACCTAGTCAAATTGAAACTATTGATATGGCTCGACGTGGAATACACGATGAAGGTGCGCGCATTCTTGTTGAGCGATTAGGTGGAAAAGTGGGTATTGATATTGACACCTCGCGGAGATTATTTACTTTAATTTGCGTACTACATTTTGGGGGGTGATTTGGAAAATAAAACAACCCCACGCTCGGTTTTATTCTGTTGCGATCATAATGCAGTTAGATCTCCTATGGCAGAAGGTATGATGAAGAAATTTTATGGAACGACCATATATGTACAGTCTGCTGGGGTAAAAAATGATCTAGAAGTTGATGGCTTTTCTATATTTGTCTGTGAAGAAATTGGTGTTGAGCTTTCTCGTCACCAAGTTAGATCATTTGATGAAATGAAGTTATGGGGAGACGACATAACTGGTTTTGATCTGATTGTAGCGTTAAGCCCGACTAGCGAGCGTCGGGCATTAGAATTGACTAAGGTTTATGATTTAAAAATAGAATATTGGCCGATAATAGATCCCACTGGTTTGGGAGAGGTTAGAGAAGAAAAACTTTCCTCTTATCGAGTTGCTCGTGATCAGATCAAACAGCAAATTATTAATCGTTTCGGAGTAGCTAGACAGGATTTTTAAGCAGAATCTTCAAGATAGATTTCTCTAAAAATAAGATTTACCTTGAGTATTCGAGCAGTCTGGCGCATTTAGTGCGGTATTAAATATTTTAACAGTGATGGAGTGAACATGGCCAAAGAAGAACTGCTCGAGTTTCCTGGTATAATAAAGGAGCTTTTACCCAATGCGACCTTTCGAGTGGAGTTAGAAAACGGCCATGAAATAATCGCCCATACCGCTGGAAAAATGCGTAAAAATCGTATTAGAGTATTGGCCGGTGATAAAGTGCAAGTTGAAATGACGCCTTATGATTTATCAAAGGGGCGTATTAATTATAGGTTCAAGTGACCAGCAAGCCGTTACAGTCAGGTAAGCGAGTTATACTGGGATCTGGTTCTCCGCGAAGACTAGAGCTTTTAGCCCAAATCGGGATCGAACCCTTTTCAATTATACACCCTGACATTGATGAAACTCCTTACAGATCAGAGCTTCCTAGAGTTTATTGTAATCGAATGGCTCGGGAAAAGAGTAATGCTATACCGACACATGACAAAGACGTCTTATTAACAGCGGACACTACGGTAGCTTTAGGTCGAAGAATATTTGGTAAGCCTGAAAATGAGAAGCAAGCCGCTGAATTCCTTTTAGCTTTATCAGGAAGAAGGCACAGGGTAATAACATCTATAGCCGTAAAACATGAAAATAAAATTTTAGAACGCTGCGTTATTAGCACGGTGAAGATGAAAGTTATTTCTAATTTAGAGTTAAATTCTTATTTGATGACTGAGGATTGGAAGGGAAAGGCCGGTGGATATGGTTTGCAAGGACCGGCAGCTGTCTTTGTACCTTGGATTCAGGGATCATTCTCTGGAATAATCGGATTACCTCTTGTTGAGACAGCGAACCTTTTAAGGGCAGTTGGTGTTAATATGGCTTTTGTATGACAGTGCATACAATTCTTTTAGATACTATTGGGGGTACTGAGGCCGCCGCTCTTTTGGTTGATGGCAAACTAGAGGATTTACTAATCTCTGTACCTAAAGCTTTTGGGGTTGTTCCCGGTTCTATATGTAGAGCCATAATAGAAAGGTTTATTAAAGGCCAAGGCGGAGCAATTTTAAAACTTCACAATGGTTACAGCGGATTTTTGCGCAACAGCAAAGGATTGACTCCGGGGCAAACTATTTTGGTGCAAGTAATTAGCTATCCAGAAGATGGAAAAGCAACACCCGTTACTGATCGAATTTTATTTAAGGGAAGAAGCGTTATCATTACTCCTGGGGCTAAGGGGATCAATATATCGCGTCAAATTCGATCTGAAGAAGAAAGGGTAAGGTTATTCGAAATCATTAGTGGCACTGAGATCACTAATTCCGGGTTTGGTTTAATTGTAAGATCTGAGGCTCAGAACGTAAGTAATCAAGGTATACACGAAGAAAGTAATAACTTAATAAGCTTGGCGCAAAAGGTTTTATCTGATGAAGGAAATGGGGCAGAACTTTTGGTTGAGGGCCTGGGTTCGCACGAGTTAGCGACTCGGGATTGGCCGTCGTCAGACGAAAGCCAAATAATAAATGGGGGATTTGAAGACTACGGTGTGTTAGATGATTTAGACGATCTGATGGGCTCTTATGTTAAGATTGGAACAGGGTCAGCTTTTATAGAGCCTACTCGAGCCCTTATAGCCATTGACATAAATACCGGAAGTGATTTGTCTCCTGCCGCAGGTTTAAAGGTAAATTTGAATTTCGCCAAAGCTCTTCCACGACAGTTGAAATTAAGGGGACTCGGAGGCCAGATCACCATAGATTTAGCCCCGATGCCCAAGAAAGACCGCAAGCAGTTTGAAAATACTCTTAAACTGGCTTTTAAAAGCGATCCTATTGAAACTGCTTTAGTTGGTTGGACCCCTTTAGGGCACTTTGAAATTCAACGAAAGAGAGAGAGATTTCCGCTTTCGCATGCATTAAGAAAATGAGTTGTCCAATATGTAAAAAAATTAGCTTTGATGACTACAAGCCATTCTGCTCAAAGAGGTGTTCTGATATTGATTTGAGTCGATGGATCAGTGGAAGTTATGTGGTTCCAGGACCCGCTTTAGAGGATGAAAATGAGATAATTAATGGTGAAGATACTTTTTAAGGTAATATGAACATTGAATTAATACGAATTTTTATTTCACCTCTAGACAGCTCTAAGTCAGTATCATAGAACGCAACGGTTCACTTTTTGTGAATAGTAATGGTGCCCGGGTAGCTCAGTGGTAGAGCAGTGGACTGAAAATCCTCGTGTCGGTAGTTCAATTCTACCCCTGGGCACCACTTTAATCTCAACTACAAGTCTGATTTTCTTAGATATTTGTGATATGTTTATGTCGTGGTGTTTCGCCTCCATATCCCTTAATTCCGAGGCGTGGATGACGTAAACCATTTCAAATTAAAGCTAACCGCTTGAAGAGAGGATTGCCGTATTTCTGACCCCCAGTCCTCCAGTCAGCTTTTCTTAAGGTTTGCTCCCATAATCTTCCAAAGGGTGGGCATAAGGAGTGCCGCAAGCACCAATTTAAG
>JAQBUS010000249.1 GCA_027623875.1 Pseudomonadota bacterium | reverse complement strand
ATGAAGATTAAACAACATTACGAAAAGCCATCGGTTAAGAAAGCTCGTGAAAAAGCTGAATCTATTCGGCGCACCCGTAAATTAGCACGAAAAGCACTAGAGCGTACTGGACCGTAATTTTATATAATTTCTATAAGATTTTAAAATTTATGAAACCCCCACGGATTGTTCTGCTGGGGGTTTTTATATTAAAATTATTGATAAAAGGGCTTTAACCGCCAACTATAGCTAAGAACACCACAGCAATTAAGATCAGTATAATACTATAAGTCATAAACTTAACAAAACCAATAAAAGTCTTCTCATGGGCCTTAATATCCATAGATCCGTGCTCATGGTTTGTCATATTCATTTCTCCTACTATTAAGTTAATAACCCCAGTTTATGTATATATTCGATAGTATTCAAGGGATGCCTGTACGTAATTATTAATTATTTGTCACAATGTCAAAGCTCTATACTCATATGCTCCATCAGGTCGAATCTGTCGCGAAACTTTTTTTGCCAAGAAAAGGTGGTTCAAATGAGCAATAGTCTCGGCTAATGCCATACCGTACTCGCTTCCACTTATTTCTCTTTTAAATAGTGGTAAAAAACACTCTGAAGCTACACTCGGTTTTTGTAAGTAAAAAGTGAGCCGTTCCAAAGCGCTGTAATGATTTTCACTAAGCTGCTCAATTCGAGTCGGTAAACCAGTAAAAGGTAATTTATGCCCGGGTAAAATTAACTGATCCGAACTTGCGTATGCCTTTAGCTTCTCGCAGGTTTCCAGCCACTCTGATACTGGATCAGCTTCAGGTTCATTCGCATAAACACCCAGATTGGGTGAGATGGAAGGAAGGAGTTGATCTCCCCCTAAGACTATACCCTCAGACCATAAAGTCGCATGCTCTGGTGCGTGACCATTACCGATACGAACTCTCCAAGTCCTACCCGCACAAACTATAGAATCTCCTTCCTTTATCCTCGTGTACCCCTGAGGCAATGGTGATACTACGTCAGAAAAATTAAATGGTCGCTCTTTCTTTTTTTCTTCATACAACTCTGCACTTAAGCCAGCCCTTTTATAAAACATTAGAGATTTTGGCGTGGCGACCACCTGTTCATCCAAAACCAACATTCGAGCCATTAGCCAAGAAGTTCTAGTCGTTACTAGCTCTGCTCCATGCTCACTTTGAAACCACCCTGCTAGGCCAATGTGATCAGGGTGATAATGCGTAACTATCACCCTTTTAACGGGCTTAGATTTTAGGGGGCCTTTTAACAATAGAGCCCAAACTTCTCGAGATTTTTTTGTATCAAAACCAGTATCTACTATTGTCCAACTATCCCCCTCATCAAGCGCAAAAACATTAACGTGATCAAGTCTCATAGGTAATGGCAGGCGCATCCACAAAATTAAAGGTGCAACCTCTATAACAGTTCCCTCTTCCGGAATCACTTCAAATGGGTAATTTATTAATGATTTCACAGGCCTAAATCTTTTTCTGTTAGAGCAAAGAGGTCTCCAGAACCCCTACGAACTGCCTGGGCAAGACCGGAATGTTCTGGAAGAAGTCGAGAAAAATAAACATCAGCAATTTTTTCTCTGCTAGATCCTTTTCCAGAGGCTACAGCAGCTCTTAAATGAAAATATCCCCCTAATACTCTAGCACACAATCTTAGATAACTAACTGCTCCCGCAAATCGATCATTCAGCTCTTGCTGAACAAGCCAAGATGTTGTTTCTCGAAGGCCTAACACTCCAATTGTCAAAGTTTCCGAATAAACCTTAAACTCGTCAAAAGATGTAGCAAGAAAGCTTTCAATTTCGTCTAACACATCAAAGATAGCCTCCCCGCCATCCATCAGTTTTCGAGAAACTAAATCCATAGCCTGAATGCCATTGGTCCCCTCATATATAGCAGTAACCCTAACATCTCTTAAGAATTGAGAGGCACCACTTTCCTCAATAAAACCCATTCCGCCGTGAACCTGTATTCCTTGTTGAGCAACATCAATACCAACATCCGTACCAAAAGCTTTAGTAATAGGCGTCAATAAAGCAGCCCGAGAAATCCATTTTTTTTCTCCCGTTGCAGTAGCCATATCGATGGCGACTGCACAGGCCGCACCGATTGACCGAGCAGCAAAAATATCAGCTCTCATTTGCGCTAACATTCTTCGAACATCAGCATGGCCAAATATTGATTTCTCTCCATTTAAAGGAACCCCTTGAACTCTATCCGTGGCGTACTCAAACGCTTTTTGATATGCTGCCTCTGCTACTGCCACGCCCTGTCCTCCAACTCCCAACCGAGCATTGTTCATCATTGTAAACATAGCCGGCATACCATTGTGCGGCATACCAATCATCCAGCCCGTAGCATTTTCATACTGCATAACTCCCGTGGGCGATCCATGGAGTCCCAATTTATGTTCCAATGAGACGACTTTCAGGGAGTTGGAGACACCCGGTTGACCTTGGCTATCAGGAAGGAACTTTGGTACCAGAAAAAGGCTGATACCCTTGGTTCCAGCTTTTGCTTCTGGAAGCCGTGCAAGGACAAGATGGCAGACATTTTCGGTAAAATCGTTATCTGCCCAGCTTATATATATCTTTTGCCCAGAGATGGCATAGGTTCCATCTTCATTTGAGATAGCTCTCGTTTGAAGCGCACCAACATCTGTCCCAGCCTGAGGTTCTGTCAAATTCATTGTTCCAGACCATTCGCCGGAAATAAGTTTTGGGAGGTAGATTTTCTTTAAGTCTTCATGAGCATGACGCTCAAGAGCTTCTATTTGGCCCTGCGTCATAACTGGATTAAGTTGAAGGGAGAGGCAGGCTCCACCCATCATTTCATTGACAGCATGCACTAAAGATTGTGGCAAACCCATACCACCATATTCAGTTTTGGCTGCCATACCAACCCAACCATTTTCTGCAATTGACTTATAAGCCTCTGAAAACCCCGGTGATGTTCGAACTACCCCATTTTCTAGACGAGCTGGGTGTAGATCACCTGCTCGTTGTAATGGAGCTAAAACCTCGTTAGAAATTTTTCCTGCCTCAGCCAAAATAGCCGAAACTAAATCATTAGTAGCACCAGAAAATCTCTCCTCTAAAGTTATCTGCGGAAAATTTACTATATTATTAAAAATAAACAAATAATCACTTACTGGTGCTTGATAAGACATTAATACTCTCTTTTGATTTTAAAAATAATTATAGAATTTTATATAACTGATTAATAAATATTGTATAGGAATACTATCTCGATCTGAAGACACTAAGCATAGGTTCTAATTTAATTAATAGGTCTTAAATATATGACTGAATACCTAGATCAACACCAAATTTCTAAAGCTGCTGAACTTCTCAAAAAAGGTAAATTAGTA
>JAQBUS010000248.1 GCA_027623875.1 Pseudomonadota bacterium | reverse complement strand
ACAATATTAATGACAAGGTTATACCGATTGTATAAGTGCTTATTGGCTGTGAGATAACTAATATAGCTACGACTAATCTTGCAGCAACTTCCCAATTACTCATCCTAAATTTATCAAACCTGGCTAGAGCACTCGCGATAAGGTAAAGAAATAGTATAGTTCTGGTGAACAGCCAAAGCATCTGTGACAAATGAAATTCACCGTCATATCCAGGCAAGTAGCCTCTACTAGAGGAGTTAGGGTCTATTTGTGCTGCTTCTATTATTAATAATTCTGGATAAAACGCAAAAACAAAAGGAATTATAAACATAACTATCCCGGATTTTACGGCAGAGAAACCCGTCGCCATAGGATCTGCTTTTGTTATTGATGCCGCAGCAAAAGCTGCCACTGCGACTGGTGGAGTAATAGCAGATGCCACAGCAAAATAAAATATAAACATGTGTGCAGTAAAGGTGGCTATTCCTAAGCCAACGAGCATGGGGCCCATTAAAAGGGCAACATTTATGTAAGCTGGGACAGAGGGCATCCCCATTCCCAATATTATTGCCATAATCATTGTAACTAGAAGCGAAATAAATAAGAACAGTTTATTTTCGCTAAAGTCGCTACCGTAGCCCCTCAGGGTATGAATTATATCCGTCGCTAAAAAATTTGATAATCCTGTTAAATTTAAAGTAAAGTCGATCACAGAAACAGCAAAAAACATTAAGTAAAGAGAACTGATCAGCGTACCGGCATCACATAAAGCCCTAATTAGCTTTGATGGATTTTTTCTAATATGTTTATCAAGAAAAAATAATACCATTAATAAGGCGGTTGCCCACCATCCTGCCGAACCCGCGTCGCCTGCGGAGTTTTGAATTAGACGAAACAACCAAGGCAAATCACTTGCTCTACAAAAACCATTTTCTATAATCTGAGTAACACCAAATAGAGATCCGATCGGACCGCAGCCAATGGCATCTTTTGGCGTAATTAATAAGAATAAAATTAATAAAATAGGAGCAAAGACCATAATTAAGTTTTTATAATCCTCACCACTTAAAATCATGTCCTCTTCTAGTTTGCCAACTGCCTTAATATCCTGTTTTCGAGATTGAAAAACTACTGATAAAAATAAACAGAAGAAATAAGCTACAGCTGGAATAACAGCAGCAAGAATAACTTGTTTATATGGTACGACGGTCATTGCAGATAAAATAAATGCTGCAACGCCCATAACTGGGGGCATAATTTGCCCTCCGGATGATGCAGATGCTTCGATGCCGCCGGCAAATACTTTTGCAAAACCCCTTTTTAACATCATTGGAATGGTTAAGGCTCCAGTCGATAAAACGTTTACTATTGGTCCTCCAGAAATCGTTCCAAACATTGCAGAACTTACTATAGCAGCATGAGCTGGACCTCCCCTAAGTTTCCGTGTGGATCGAAAAGCCAGTTTTATTAAAGATTTTCCTCCAGCTGAAACCCCAAATAATGAACCTAAAATGATATATGGAAAAACAGTATTTATTAAAATATTCATAAAACGGCCAAGCAGACCTTGACCGTTACTAATGAGTATTTCTTTCACTGCAGGCCGAGCATCCGAAAGAAGCCTAGGTTCCCCTCCGAGTTTAGTAATGAAATACTTATTAATGTCTTCAGAGCCCCAAAAATACCAAATTAAAGAGGTTATCAAAGCATATAAAACTAGTATGATTACAACCGATACTAATGGAATGCCCCACACTTTGATATTATAAATCAAAAAGATAAACAGAGATACAATTACAATAGCGAAAAGCCAGTTCCCGAGAGTATTTATACAAGTTGGATCATCTACAGTATTGGGTTCTGGCAATCCGTAGAGAGCTGCGAATTCTTTTCCTTCTTTTAACGACCTAGCTATTAATTCAGCTCTTTCACCAGTAAATTGATCGAGTAAACAAATGGAGTCTATTTCAATAAAGTATGAGATGGAAATAAGGGCTGCCATTGAAACTAAGCTAACATCGATTAAAATACCTAAGTATTTTTTTACGTTCCCCTTATTTTTATACTCTCTCCAAAATGAGTGATTGAGCGCAACAATAACCATCATTAGTAAAAAAATTAGTGGAAAAAAGTATTCGTAAGAAAACCTTCTGTAAACGAATTCCGGATTTCCAGATAGAAACCAAACAAGCTTATCAAGCCCCGGAATTGTTGGTATAGTATTTAGCATCCCAATCACTACTAGGGCAAAGGCCAATACACGCATAACCTTAATGGCACTGTCAGCTTTTGAAGAATTCATGGCTTTGATATCTTACTCCAGAGCAATAGCTAGCAACCAAAATATAGAACTCTTGATCGCTAGCTATTTGATTATTTTGCGCAATCGGCGATTTTGTACCCAGCTTCTTCCCAAGCTGCAACTGCACCTGGATGGTATTTGAGTTTGCTTGGGCCGCATAGTCCAGATAATTTTGCACTCATTTGAGCTAAACCCATATTTGGAGCGAAAGGAGCCTTAGCCTTTAATTTATCAAGTGTAGAAATATGAGTTGCAGTGATTGCTTTTGCTAAATCAAAGCTCATATCTGTCCGAACGAGTTCTACAAAAGCAGTGCCTAGGCCTCTAAAAACGCCGTCCTCTGATACCAAAGTCACGCCTTCGCCATAGCCCATATCTTCCCACTTTACTTCCATAGGAATATTGCCTGGAACATTAAAGACTTTTTGGTATGCTTCACTCTCAAAAATATCTTTAGGAGTTGAGATTAGATTAACTCTGCCAGCTGATTGAAGAACGGTAACTCTTTCTGCTGGAAACGTTAAGGGGACTACAAATCCATCTACTGAACCATCAACTAAAATATTTGCCAATTGACCCCAGTTAGCTTGAACTCCTTTATAATCTTCTCCTTCTTTTAAACCACTTGCCAACACGATAGCTTGCCTTGCATTCACAAGAGCAGCGCCACGGGGAGGACCGTTATATATTGTTTTACCTGCTATATCATTATAGCTAGTAATATTTTCGGTCTCTAGGGCGATTAAACCGAAAGCTCCAGCATTGTATGGATAAAGAGCTTGCACATTGGCTGCTAGCTCGGCTCCTTTTGCTCCCTGACCTGCGAAGGGCCCTGTTCCCAGTTGAAGTAAAAATGGAAGTATTATTGGCATAGCAGACATATCTATCTTACCTTCTGCTAGCGTGATTAAAGAGTTAGTTAATGTTTGACTATCTGTTACCTGCAAGCTGGCGACTCCCGCTTCCCCAAGAACATCAGATAGATGCATTATAGTTAAAAATGGTGCCCCACCAGCTGTCCCCGTATGGGTAGTTAAATTCACTTCTGCTTTTGAGCTGCCTACACTAAATATTCCGCCTGCAAGTAATGAGGCTCTAATTAGGTTTTTTATCATGGT
>JAQBUS010000247.1 GCA_027623875.1 Pseudomonadota bacterium | reverse complement strand
CCTGGTTCGCAATAAATTGTTTATCTTATAATAACCACCTCTCCTATTTCTTCTTGCGTAAATCGCTCAAAATAGAACAGGCGGTTTTCTTCGTTTGGTTCTCCCCAATACTTATGGAAATTGTGCGGCGCAGAGCCGGAATACCCGTTTACCGACTTCAAATGAAGCACTTGAGCAGCAAGCATAACATCCAATTGAATGTGTGCAATATTATCAATGATTTCCGCCGGCTCATAAGAAACAATGGTGCCTTTTGGCAAGTGGTTTAGCTTGGACAACATGTTCTTATGCCGTTCTTCAAACAGTACTTTTTCATTTCGCAACACGCTTTCCGGAAGTTGATAATTATCTATGATTAGCACCGTGAAAAACACGAAGAACAATATTCCAGAAAAATGTGTGAACCGCTGTTTTAATAATAAGAACACCATACCAACCGAAAGCCCCATAAACAAAAGCTCTACATTTATTATTCTTGCTAGCGACCTCATCGCTGAAAAACCCGGGAATTTATGAAGAAAATAATAAAGTGAATAATCTCCGATGCGAAGAAAAGCAACTAAACCAATTACTCCTGCTATTAGAACAAGAAATACTTGATTGTGTGTTTTAGAACCTATAATGGTTGGGCTCTTAATAGCGACAAAACCAATGGACACGAAAGCGATTAGCGTCAACCAACCAGGAAATATCCAATGGTCCCAAAAAGCGTTATAATGAACCGTCGTGTTTTCTAAGAAACGATGAAGAAGGGTTCCTGGAGGTGCAGATAGATAACTAAAAGGTGTTGGTAAAGATCCTGAAATTTGACCATACTCGAATAGCTCACTCGTTTTTGCTCTTCTCAAATATGGCAGAAAAAGTAAGAGCGTAAAAACAAAATTCACGGTTATTGCAAGGCCATAAATCAACTTGTTTTTAGTTGAGTTTAACATTTCTTTCAGTTCGTGGCGATTCTTCCATGACAACACGACTAAGATTATCAGATATGGAAGCACCGACATGAATCCAAGATAAATACCACAATAAAGTTGGTAAACAAAACAGGCAATAGATAGTGTAAAGTATTTCCAATGGTTTCTATCAAACCAAAGAAGCATAAATAAAATAGCCAGCGGAATAGCAAAACGCGGATACATTTGAGCGTGATTCATTTGAGCAGCTAATCCGAGAGAAAAAGCAAACACAAACGCACCAATTGCGGCGGCCATATTGCTTTTTAGAAGATATTTAATAAGTGCAAAGGCAGCAGTAAAGTTTAGTATCGCCAACGTTATTGCCCACGCTTGAAAACTAGTGAATATATCTATCCCCAAGACTCGGAAGACCGCATAAATAGGCACCGTTCCCAACAGATTATCAGAAAGCGTAATAACTTCTGGTTCAGGATGCATGAATCCGGCGCTCCAGTATTGCTGCACTTCACCCAATAAAAACTGCTTTCCGTGCTCTAGAACAAATAGATTAAATCGAGTATCTCCCAAGTCTCCGGGCAAATACTCAAGCCCCCAGCCAATATATGGCATAACTTGAAAAATCAATCCGCCAATTAGCGCCACGAAAAAATATAAACAACCCGCCTTCATCAATTCTTCGGTTTTCGAAAAGCGTAATTTAACTTTATTATTTTAATCGTTCTAAGCTCCTCATAACTAGCCCCCTTTTTTATTTCAACCGCATTAGGCAGGCCATTTTCATCATACAAAACCTCTATTGATGTTAACTTGACGAATTGTCCAGAATTCAGACGTAAACTATCCAACTGGCCCATCCATTTTCCTGAATCATTATACAAATAATTTGTGGTTGTTAGAAGGCCATTCTGTTGACGTTTGTATGTTTTAGGATAGCGCTCATTTTCATAAAAGGTTATTTCAGATCTTATGTCTTCTTTTACAAGATTAGTTAAACAAAAAGCTTTCGAAAAATGGTAAGGAAAACCATAGTAAAATACATCATCTGGATTTGAAACCAGTTTATCTACAAAAAGTATATTCTGGCTTTTAGGTCTTGTTATAAAAATATGATATTCATGCGATGGCGATGTGCTGTTTTTAAATACGACGACATCTTCATCTTGACGAACCAATTCCAGCCTGTTAAATCGCTGCAGGTCTGACATAGAGCGGAGCAACTTGGTTGGATTTGTTCCAATTAGCATGTTAGAAGTTTTCTCAATACGCGGAAGACAATAACCCAAAGAGTCTTGTACGGACTTTGAATAATCAAACGTGGCCTCAACAAGCGTTGTTAAACCATAATACCCCGTAAACGTACTTTTTTTCACCTTGCCCTCTGGAGACATAGAAAAATTATATGAATAATCCCGCTCTTCCTGAATTATAGAATCATTAGACAAACCTAGCACTAAAAGGTCGATATAAATCGAGTCAATGTTGAACTCACTAACCACACCATTATCAAACCAAAGCGGAAAACTGATATTAAACAAGTTCTCTTCAGAAAAAAAAAGAGGATTTATCAAATTTGTTGACTCAAAAGAAATTTCAGGAGCGGTTTGAGTCTCCACTTTGTCAGAAGAACAGCCGTTGCACAGCACAAATATTAAGTATATGTTAAACCACTTTTTCACAACAATTCAAACGACTCCCCTCGCTCAGGAATAATAACGTGAATATTATTCAACTCAAATGTTTGTTTTCCAAGGCCTTGATGCATTCCGCAGTCGAGCAACAGTTTCTTATTATCCCAAAGTTCAATAAGGTGCTTAGATCCTGTTACCGTTTTTGCTGCTCCCGCAAATTTTATTTTCATCCTCCAGTTCTTTTACTCATTTAAGTAAAGATAGCAAAATTAGTGCTCATCAGCCTACTGTCTTAACCAATGCAATTTCCTTTTTGCAACGTCAAACCTTTAATGTAACTTTGCGTTATGGAATTAAGGCCTATAACAGATTGGTTGCCGCTAACGATGAAAGAAGTCGAAAAGCGTGGTTGGGAAGAAGTAGATGTTGTTTTAATTTCTGGTGATGCCTATGTGGACCACCCTTCGTTCGGAACATCTGTTATTGGGCGCATCATTGAAGACGAGGGATTCCGAATAGCCATTGTAGCTCAACCCAATTGGAAAGATGATTTGCGCGACTTTAAAAAATTTGGAAGACCAAAGTACTTTTTTGGTGTTACTGCAGGGTGTATGGATTCCATGGTGAACCATTACACGGCTAATAAGCGGCTTCGATCTACAGACGCGTACACTCCAGGGGGAGAGGCAGGTTTTCGTCCAGATTATGCAACGATTACGTACACCAAAATATTAAAAGAACTTTATCCAGATGTTCCTGTTTTAATAGGCGGAATAGAGGCCTCGTTGCGACGCGTAACCCATTACGATTATTGGAGTGATCAATTAATTCCTTCTATTTTAGTTGATTTCAAAGC
>JAQBUS010000246.1 GCA_027623875.1 Pseudomonadota bacterium | reverse complement strand
AACACGTAATAAATAATATTTGGGATGCTGTTGAAGGTTTTTTCTCTTTATCACAAGAGAAAAAATTGAACGCCAAAGCACCTTATGAAGGTTACCCTTATGGGTATCTTGGTCCTGGAAAAGAGGCTCTAGCAGCATCACGCGGGATCGTCACGCCGCCCCCGACCTAAAAGAAAGCTTTAATGGTGGACCTTTAAAAAAACCGAATGGTATCATTGATCCCGAAGCGTTATCTTTTTGCTATGCGAGTACAATATGGCCCAAAAAGCCCGAAAATTTCAGAATTTGTTAGAAAAACTACTATAATGAAATGGAAATTTTAGCATCCAAAATAATGCAAATATTTGCAACTGCACTTGGTCTAGAAAATACTTTTTTTAACGAATATATTGACCATCCCGTATCAGCCTTGCGGGCTCTCAATTACCCTGCTCAACAAAAAGCTGCAAAACATAAACAACTCAGAGCAGGAGCGCACAGCGATTACGGAAGTTTAACTATCTTACTTCCCCAAGAAAACTCTACTGGTTTAAAAATTCTTTCTCCGTGTGGAGTTTGGGAGGCCGTTCCGGCGTTAGCAGATACACTTATTATAAATATTGGAGACTTGATGGCTATGTGGACCAATGATCGTTGGGTTTCGACACTCCATCGAGTTGTTAACTCTGAATCTCATCAAAAACGTCAATCATTAGCATATTTTCACCAACCCAATTGGTTCGCAAAAATCCAGTGTCTACCCTCCTGCGTTGAGCCAGGAAAAGGGCCCAAACACCCAGAAATTTATTCAGGGCCCTACTTGATGAATAAATTCAAATCAACAGCTCGGTAGTCAGAATATTCATACAAACGGCAAAACCCTTAAGTTATTTAATAAAGGGCTAAAAATAGTAATTTATTTTTTAAGACTTGATAGCGCTTTGATATGTCTCGGAGAAAGACCACAACATCCCCCCAAAACCTTTACGCCATTTTTAACCCAAAGTTTTGCATAATCAACTAATTCCGAGGCAGGAATAACGTTTTCAAATTGCCAATTTGGTGACTTAAAATATCCAGAATCCGGGTAGGCAGTAAGCGGACCATCGTAAACCTGCTTAATAATTGAAATAGCCTCATCAATTAAATTTGATGGCGTATGCATTATACCAGCAGCTTGTACTTCAAATTCAGTTAAAACCTGTACTAGTTCTTCGAACGGAATATCTGCCCCAGGGTAATAACTAAGTAACCTTCCATCCCTCCCTTTACGTGCCGAAAAACCAGCCCAAAGCGGCAACCGTGTTTCTTTTGCTGCATTTAAAACGTGTCTAACTCTATCCGGATGATATAACATCTCTAGGAGAATTAAATCGCAACCCTCTCGTTCTAAGAGCAATGCCATCTCAGCATACGCTTCCTGCTCACATGACATGACTGTTAAATTTCCGTTATCATCAACCGGTGTCCGATGAGACAGTGAACCAGCAACCAGAATATCCCGATCTGGAAACTCCTGAGCGGCACTTTTGGCCACTCTTACCGTGGCTTCATTTATCAACCTAAAATTTTCGGCGAGCCCCGCCGACTCTAACATCATACGGTTTGAGGCATATGTATTAGTAGTGATTATATCAGCACCGGAACTTATGTAATCCATATGTATGTCTTTTAGAATTTGAATGTTATCTATTGCAGCAAGACCGCACCATGCGTTGTCATCCATTGGAACACCGCGGAGCTCTAATTCAGTTCCATTTGCACCATCCAGAATAATCACACTATCCTCGCGAAGGTTTCCCATTAAATTTTCATAAGTCATATAAAATAATTCTCAAATAATCATGATTTAGTTTTCGAACAATTGCTCATAAAAGAAACTAAATACTTCTATTTAATTAATCAACAGTTGAATGGAAATCACTCATTGAACAAACATATATATCTAAGCCAAGTTTCACTGGTTTAATTAGGCAACCTTCTGGAACTGAAATACACCAGTTTTTGGATGCCTTATCTGGGGCTTTTTTGGTAACTCGGATATACTTCTGGTTAGGCGTAAGATTCCTATAAAAAACCTGGATTAACCTCGATGCTGTTTGGACCTTAAGCCTCATAGTGGTTGGTGGGATAGGTTTTCATACGGCACTAAACATCTAAAATTACATCGTAAAATGGTATCTAGACGCATTCTTAATCAGAAAGAAAGCAAAAATTAACCTTTACAACTTAAAATCGTTTACAAACCTACTGCTATAAAACTCAGCGAGCATTAACCTTAAAATATTGCAATACTTTTAACACGCATAAGACTGAAAGTAATCGAAAATATCCTGATAAGATTTATTTCTAGCTGTTCTTAATTCTCTGGATTTTGAGCCATTTAATAAATTAGCTCCTTTATTAAAAATCAAAACTAAAGGTAGACCTTTGCCGGAACTATCACCTAAGTAGTTCATTAAATCCATATTGATTGAGTAATCTCCAACACCTATGTGCAGGACTTCATAAGTGGTATTTATAAATTTTTTAATAGTCGGCAATTTTAAAACGCCATCTAATACTAAGCAATCTGGGCACCAATTTGCTCCAAATATAAATACTGGCTGCCTTGACTGCTTTCTAGAAAAATTAAAAAACTTATTAATTGTATCTTCAGAGATTATTGCTCTCTCATATTGATGAGTTAATGGCTCAACTAAGAGGTCATCTGAACTTAATTTTATCATCGGTAGCTCCATTTACTTTATATGCTTGGTTTCATGCCCGTTTGTTTTAAAAATTTATCAGTCCACCCAATAAAACGAAAAGTGTACATGGAAGTATATGACAATAATTCAATAATTATTTAGTAATTAAATATTTGCAAAATATTTTTAATCATACGAACAAACTAACCTTGTGCTTTATTAATTTGTTTTTTTTGTAAACTCAGTTAAAATTACAATTTGTTGGCCTCGCACCCTACCCTCAATATGCTTTTCGTTATCTTCAACAAGAGATATCCCTCGAACCGAAGTTCCACGCTTGGCAGTAAAGCCGCCACCTTTAACTGGTAGATCTTTTATAAGAGTAATGGTGTCCCCGTCAGATAAAATTATCCCATTTGAATCGTAATGAACTACATCTAGGATTTCAGTAGTTTGAGCTTTTTCAGCCCAAGTCAGAACCTGGGGTTCCAAATATAAAATATCTAAAGTATCCCGAGCCCAATGCTCACTTATTAAGCGTTGCAACAAGCGATACGCAGTTACTTGCACCGGAGCGTGGGGACTCCAAACAGCTTCAGTGAGGCAGCGCCAATGCGGGTTGTCGCTTATATCCCCAGTAACACCGTTCAAACACGTTCGGCAAAGTAGGACGGCGGTACTAGCGGAACCATCTGCTTCAGGCGGCACATCGCAGGCATTACGAGCATTTTT
>JAQBUS010000245.1 GCA_027623875.1 Pseudomonadota bacterium | reverse complement strand
ACGTGGGCCCAGGCTAGTAGGGTATATAAATTTTCTACTCAAAAATTGATCCCTCTCTTGGTGCGAAAACCCTCCCTCCGGGCCAACTAAAATTGCCCAAGGTCCTTTATTATCCTTATTTAAAGCCAAACGAATGCCGGATTTATCCTCATCACAAAACATAATTTTTCTATTAGAAGGCCAATTATTTAAGAGAAAGTTTAGCTTTGTTAATTCTTCAACTTCAGGTACAAAATTAGTCCCACACTGCTCAGCTGCTTCAACCGCATGCGCATAAAGCCGATCCTTACTCGCTCTATTAATATTAGTGTATTCAGTAATCACAGGAATAATCCTAGAAACGCCCATTTCCGTTGCTTTTTCTACAATAAAATCAGTTCGAGCTTTTTTAATAGGAGCGAATAAAAGCCATAGGTCCTGAGGATAATCAACATCTCTAGTTTTAGCCACACAAACTAATTCCCCAACCTTTTTATTTTTATGCATGATTTCAGATAACCACTCTCCATCATCATTGTTAAAAATATATAATTTCTCTCCTAAATTTAACCTCATTACGTTAAATAAATAATTTGCCTGCTTACTAGTTAAAACTACTGAATTGCCGACCTGTAAGTCTTGCTTTATGAATAACCTGATTTTAATTTGTGTCATGGCATCAGTCATATATCTAAGAAAGCTCAATATCCAGTGGGACAAGTCGCAGATAGTACAGAAAATAACTGGGTTAATAATCGAGCACCAACTTGGAGCAGGCCATACCTTCGTCTAAGTCGTATTGATCGCCCGATTGGCACATGGCTTTTACTTATTCCTTGCTGGTGGAGCGTGTTATTAGCCATTGCTTCAGAGAAGAATGGCTTTCAGCCTTACGATTATTGGATAATCTTTGGATGTGGACTAGGTGCCATGCTAATGCGAGGTGCAGGTTGCACTTGGAATGACCTAATGGATAAAGATTTTGATGCTCTTGTTGAGAGAACCAAATCCAGACCACTTCCGTCTAAGCAAATTTCGACAAACTCAGCACTGTGGTGGATGGTAATACAAGCTATTTGCGCATTTTTTATTCTAATTTCTTTTAATAAAATTGCCATACTAGTAGGTGTTTTTGCCCTATTACCGGCAACAATCTATCCTTTCGCTAAGAGAGTTACATGGTGGCCACAAATATTTTTAGGACTTGCTTTTAATTGGGGCGCTCTGTTGGCGTGGGTCGCGCACACTGGATTTTTAAGTTATTCTCCTGTATTCCTATATATTTCAGGGATTTTCTGGACACTTTTTTATGACACTATTTACGCTCATCAAGACAAAGAAGATGATGTATTAATTGGCATTAAATCCACAGCTCTTCTTTTAGGGAACAACACTATTAAATGGTTGACTGCATTTATAATATTGTCTGTTTTATTTTATATAACTGCAATACTTAGTGCATTTAATGCCGATATCGACACAACAAAAATTGCTATTAGTATAATGGGTGCGCTGACATTCGGAGGCCATATGGTTTGGCAAACATTCCACCTAAATATAAATGATAGGAAATCATGTTTAAAATTATTTCGTTCAAACAGAAACGCAGGGCTTTTACCTTTAGTTTTTCTTTTAGTATGCATTTTGCTATGATTAAACACAGATCACTAATTAAAATAAATAAATATTTTGTACGCATAAACCGGCAACATAATGAAAATTAAATTACTCATTGCATTAATAACAATAATTATAGTTGGTTTCTTTCTATCATTATTTACATCTGATCCGCTCATTAAAAAAATTCAAAACGAAATTAATTCAGAAATTTCTGAGGTTGGGAACAATTGGATTAAGGCGAGTTTCGATGAGTTAAGCATTTCATTAAGTGGGACAGCTCCCAATCAAATAGACCAACTAGCTTTAGTAAAAAAGATAGAAATCTTAGCGGGTCACTTGGAAATCATAAATAAAACTAGTGTTGCTCTGACAAACGATAAAAATAAATTATCGTTGAGGTTGGAATTAATCCGCGACGGCTCCCAAGTTACTGTGATTGGTTTAGTTCCAAGCCTAAAATTAAAAGAAAAAATTTCTAACGAACTGAATAAATTACAAAACACAACCAATATTAATAATTTTGTTGAAGTGTTCGATTTTCCGAGCACACTAAATTTCGACTCTATTTTCACTAAAGCCCTATGGTTTGTCGATAAAATAACCTTGGGTAAGGTTGAAATTTCTGAGAAAGAAACAAGGGTGTTAGCTCTAATTCCTACCAATAACAGCACTCTTAATCTTAAAAGGATACTAACTAATAGGGCTTTAGATGATCAAAGTATAAATTTAGAAATTCTATCACCTAATCCAATCATTTCACCCTTTGCATTAAATTATAATCTTTCAAACTCTGGAGGTAATCTTGAAAGCTGTTCTGCAGAAAACCTTGGCGAAGAAAAAAAGCTCCTAGCTGCACTTCAAAGTCAACCTTTATTAAAAACCTTTCCGTGCTCAGTAGGCGGAGGTTCGCCATCTCCAAATTGGACCCAAGTAGTAATTTCAGGCATAAAAAGCTTACAATTAATCGGAAGTGGATCACTACGGGTATCTGATTTAGATCTTTCGTTAACTATAACCTCCAGCCAACCCGGGATAAACGTAAAAAGAGAGATTGATAATTTAAGAGCAGAGCTTCCAGATGAATTCACCTTAAATGTGGTGATGCCCAACCTCACAGGCGAAGATATGCGTGCCAGCGAGTGGCAAGATAGTTTTATTGCAGTAAAAAATAAGAATGGATTAATAACCCTCCGAGGAACACTCAAAAATGATTTGACAAAAATAATAATTTTGGCCCACGCCAAAGCGACTTTTGGACCTAGCTTTGTTAATGCGTACTTAGAATTAAACCCTGATTTACCAATTGATTTGGCTTCTAAAATTATCACCGGTATTACAGCATTAAAAACTCTATACGAGGGAGAGATCAGTGTTGGACCAAGTAAAATTTCTATTAATGGGAAAATCAGCTCAGCAACTCACAGAGTAGACTTAATAAGTTCCATCAAAGAACAAATCGGTTTTTCAGAGAATCTTGAAATCAACATTATCTATGATGCAACTATAAATCCGACTCAGATCCAACCAACTCCAGAACAATGCGTCAACAAAATAAATACAATTTTAAAAGAGGCGCAAATTAAATTTGAACCTGCTTCTGCAGAAATTATTGGCTCGTCTCGTCAGACAGTTAAAAAAATTGCTGATATAATGAAGGATTGCGAACAAGTTGTCATGGAAATTAGTGGGCATACAGACAGTCAAGGGCGAGAACAAATGAATCTTGGCTTAAGTCAATTGAGAGCTGAAGCAGTTAAATCTTCCATACTTGCCCGACGCGTATTGGTTCGAAATCTTATTCCTAA
>JAQBUS010000244.1 GCA_027623875.1 Pseudomonadota bacterium | reverse complement strand
GTGCAACTGGCTCCGTAACCAATGCCTTTGTTTCTGGTTTTGGATATACAGGAAATTGTGCGGTAGCCTCTACAGTAGCACATGACAGCCATCATATGTTGGTAGTCGGTACTAATCATAAAAACATGGCTCTTGCTGCCAATCGTCTAGGAGAAGTCGGTGGAGGAATCACAGTTTGGAAAGATGAACGAGAACAAGCATTAGTGAAACTCCCCATCGCAGGTTTGATGTCAGATGAGCCTGCCGAAGAAGTTGCCTTGGCAGTTGAGAAAATGGTTGCCGCAATGGAAGAATGTGGAGTGACTATTAATAACGGTTATATGCAACATTCCCTACTAGCACTTGTTGTAATCCCAGAATTAAGAATTTCTGATTTAGGTTTAATTGATGTAAGAAAATTTGAAAAAACCAGTCTGTTTGATTAAACATAATTTATAAAGCCATCAATTAAATATAATAAATGTAAAAATCTCGCAAAGCATCTCCCTCAAGATTGCGTGTTTTTTCAACTTCATTTTCTTTCATAAAAATATGGTTGTCGATTAAAAGTCGTCCCACGGCATCTCCAAGTGCCACATCTTTTTTTAAATCGATGATTGCCCCTTTTAAATCACTTGCTGTGCTTTCCGTTGCATCATTTTTCTCAAAACCGTCCCCTGTTTCAAAAGCCTGAAGATCATAACCATTTTTAACTCCAAGAAGAGATGCCTGTAAAACAGCGGCTACGGCAGTATAGGGGTTTGCTGAAGCATCAGCCATACGATGCTCAAGTCTTGCTTTTTCATGACCTTCGCTACTGATCCTTGATGTTACATTACGATGGTCTCCACCCCAGTTCTTCCAAAATCCCGATAGAGATCCCGGCTGAAGGCGCAGGTACGAATTAGCTGTAGGGGCAATCAAACCAGATAACCCTTTGTGATGGTGCAGCACTCCTGCCAAACAACCCCTGGCTAAACTATTAATCATAAGAGGCCCATTACGATCACCTACTGAAAGCACATTACTACCATTCTTATCATTAAATGAATAATTTATATGCATGCCAGATCCTCCAGCTTCCGCTATTGGCTTTGGCATAAAAGTTAAAATAATACCATAATTTAACGCAATTTCCCGAGCCATTAAACGAAATAAAACTATATCGTCTACAGCCTTTAGAGCGGTATCAAAAGTTAATGTATATTCAAACTGAGGTGTGTCATATTCAGACGTTATCATATCCAAAGAAAAGCCAGCTTCATCTGCTGCTTCCCATATTGCATCATTGAACCCAAGAGGGTCGCTCATGGGCCCTGTTCCATACACAACACCGCCCGGGGTGTAATAAGGAACTAAGTTACCATTTTCGTTGGTTTGCATAGCAAAAGCCTCAAGCTCAATTCCTATTTTAGGAGTGAGGCCCTCGTCTTCCCAAGCTGAAACTGCCCGCCTTAGAGCACCACGAGGGCATAGCTCTAAAGGACGCCCATCTTGATCATAAAGATCCCCAAGAACAATCTTGGTTGAAGGATCCCAGCTATCCCGTATATCTTCATTCTTCCAACGAAGTTCCATATCAGGAAGACCTTCTAACATCATTGCTCCAGGGGCTGGTAATAAATCTTTATCGTAGTGAACGCCAAATGTTGACCTACAAAATCTGGTTTCTCCGTTCGATATTTTTGATTCAGGCAGGTACTTTCCTCTTACGATTGAAAGGTGGTCACAAAAAACTGCTCTTAAACGATCTCTCATCCAATTCCTCCTAAAGACGTTTTATTCGAACGGGTAGAGACTTAATTCCACCCACAAAATTAGATCTGACAAACTTTTGCACCCCAGCTCCTTCCACGGAGCTTATGCGTTTTGCCATCTCTTCAAAAAAGATACGCACTTCCAAGCGCGCTAACCACATTCCCAAACAAAGATGAGGCCCAGAATGCCCAAATGCCAAATGTTTATTCGGTGTTCTCATTAAATCAACTCTCATTGCATCTTCAAAAACTTCCTCGTCCCGGTTGGCCGAAGAAAACCAAAACAAAACTTTATCACCCTCAGACATTTTATTACCATAGGCTTCAAAATCTTGAGTAAGGGTGCGCCGAAAATAGATCGCTGGTGTAGCCCAACGAATAATTTCATCGGGCGCGGTATCCCAAACAGCTCCACCTGATTTCATTTGGCTCAACAACTCAGGCTGATAGCAAAGTGCTTGAATGCCGGCAGCAATAGAATAGCGGGTTGTATCATTTCCTGCAGCGACTAGGAGGCAAAAGAAATTTCTAAATTCATCTTGGCTTATTATATTTCCTTCCACATCTGGTTGAAGGATCATGTGCAGTATGCCGCCGGTGTCATTAGCTACGTTTTTTCTTACCATCAAATCTGAAGCATACTTATATAACTCAGCCCCAGCTGGAGAATTAAAAGGCATTAATCGAAACTCATCTGTAGTCATTTTATCAAGTACGTGATCAGTAAAGTCTGGATCAGTGTTAGCAATTAACGCATCGCCTTTCTCAACCAACCAAGAAAGATCTTTATCAGGGGTACCTAAAATACGGCCCAACACTCTCATTGGTATTTCACGAGCAAGTTCTTTGGTAGCATCAAATTCATCAACAGATAAAACTTCATCTAAAATCTCTGCGCAAATCTCCCTTATCGTAACTTCGAACTGGGAAATTACGGGCTTTGAAAATGCTCGAGCAACTTTAATACGTGTTTTCATATGTTCAGGGGGATCAGTCTCTTGAAATGTTCTCCGCGCTAGATACTCTTCATAGGACTGGTCTTCCATTCGTATACCTTGTGCAGAAGAAAAAGTCTTAAAATTTGAATTCATCTTCGTGATGTCGCTATGACGAGTGATAGACCAGAAACCTTTTCCTTTATCCCAATCAGTCCAATGTACGGGGTCGTCTTTACGCAGACGGGCAAACGTATTGTAAGGAGCGCCGCTAGAGAAGCTATCATGGCTAGTCAGATCAGCAAAGCCATCATCATTTGGATTCCAAACTGTCACCGGGAGATTAGCTCCTTTTTATTTACAAACCATCTTAGTAGGAATAGTTATGAAAACTATCGGCCAATGTGGTTCACTATATGAAACACTGTATTATAGTTAAGTATATTGTTAATATTTATATTTAGGCAATCAAAAAAACAGAGATAACTAACATGAAGCTAGCAATCCTTGTAACCAATACCGATGTTTCAAAATTTTCAGAATCCAGACCAAAAGATGGTGAAAAATTCACTCTTCTTATCCAGTCCGTGAGACCAAGTTGGCTCTGCAGTATTTTTTCGGTTAAAGACAATGTCTTTCCAAAAGAACTAAACAAATTTGATGGATTTATAATCACTGGTAGCCCAGCTTCAGTTCATGACATTAGCCCGTGGATTTCTAAATTAATGAACCTAATTCGTGAAATTCATAAAGCCAACAAGCCAA
>JAQBUS010000243.1 GCA_027623875.1 Pseudomonadota bacterium | reverse complement strand
GAATATTTTCAAAACAGTCTCTCGATATTTTTATTATTTATATCCTTTTTGGTATAACCTCGTATCCAACTTCCTCTGGCTCATCATCAATCATAACAGACGGAAAACCTGGAGCCAAGATATCTAGATCTGTTTTTTCTTCAAGCCGCTTTATAATTTCTGGAGAGTTTGCACTCTCCCCGTAGCGAGCAATCCCATCTTTAAAGATTTCGATCAGCAAGGGGCTAATTTCAAGTGGGATATTTGTTCTATCAGCTATACTTTGGAATAACGAAATATCCTTTAGAACAAGCCCCATAGTAAACGAAATATCTCTGGATCCATTAAGTATTACTTGGCTCTCTGTTTCATGGACAAACGAAGTCCCAGAAGAAATTTTAATTGCCTCATAGGCCGTATTAAGATCCATTCCTGCGCCTTTAGCTACTGTCAGAGCCTCAGCACAAGTTACCAAATTTGCTGTCGCTAAATAATTTGTTAGGACCTTCAGAATACTTGCCGAACCTAATTCTCCAGTATGAAGAACTCTTCGCCCCAAAGTCGTGAGTAAAGGCAAGATTTTTTCAAAAGTCGGACGTGGGCAGCCAGCAAAAATAGATATATTTCCTGTATCGGCTCTATGGCATCCCCCGGATACGGGGCAATCTACTGCCTCAGCACCTGTGGCTAAAACTTTTTCACCTAGTCTTTTTACCTCAGCTTCGTCAGTCGTTGACATCTCCAACCAAATTTTACCAGGCCTTAAACCCAAAAGGAGCCCTTCCTCACCCTCGACTACGGCCGCCGAAATTGTTGGGTGAGGCAAGCAGGTTATAATAACGTCACAGGCCTCAGCTACTTGTTGAGCCGTTTCACCTTTAAGTGCGCCTTTTTTAACAAAATCTGCAACTAAATTAGAATCAAGATCCCGTACCATAACGGTAAATCCGTTCCTGATAAGACTCCCAGCTAACTTACTTCCAACATTTCCTAAGCCAATAAACCCTATATGCATACTTAACTACCCTCAAATTTAAATTGAAAAAAATCAATAAGTCCGATATTCAATATATTTGATTTTAACAATAGACCATCACAACAAAAATCTCCTATAAACAATATCTTTTGGATTTAACCCAAAATCCTTCAAAAAAAGGGAGGGATCAAAGTTGATCTCAATAAATAAAAAAAAACGAAGATAGCCTGTGTTTGATTCAAGAAAGACTGTTAATAAATGTTGAATTTTGTAGAACATGGCGAAGATACAGATCATCCGCCGTTACTAATTTTACACGGACTATTTGGATCCGCCCGCAACTGGAATACAATCGGAAAACTACTATCAATAGACAGAAAAGTAATTGCTTATGATCTAAGAAACCATGGGAGCAGCCCATGGTATAAATCCAATAGCTACTTAGATTTAGCTAACGATATTGCCAACATGATAAACCAACCCTCAGACATATTAGGTCATTCAATGGGAGGTAAAGCAGCTATGGTTTTAGCTCTAAAATACCCCCATTTGGTTAATCGACTGATAATAGGGGACATAGCCCCCATTACGTATTCACACACACAGTTACCATTAATAGAAGTTATGCTTCGGGTGAAACCAGAATATGTAATAAGTCGGAAGGGTTTAGCAGAACAAATGACAGGCATAAGTTCAGAGCTAAGATCTTTTTTAACACAATCTTTTGACCTGAAAGAAAAAAGGTGGCGGCTTAATCTACCCATACTAAAAAGTGAAATGGCGAAAATTATGGGGTTTCCAAAAGTCACCGAAGAATTCTTTAAATCGACGCTGTTTATAACAGGAGCTGATTCAGAATATGTTCTGCCCGAGCATAAAGGGAAGATTATGAAGCTCTTTCCAAAAACAAAATTTGTTAAAATACCGGGAGCTGGACATTGGTTACATGCCGAAAAACCGCACGCTTTTGAATTAGCCGTTAAAACATTTCTAAATTTATAATTACAAATTTTTTATGTATCTATTTTAAGGGCAGAAATAAAGGCTTCTTGAGGGATATTAACTTTTCCAAACTGTCTCATTCTCTTTTTGCCCGCTTTTTGTTTTTCAAGTAATTTTTTCTTTCTAGTCATATCTCCACCATAACATTTAGCCGTCACATCTTTTCTCATAGCAGCGAGAGTTTCTCTGGCCACTATACGTCCACCTATCGCTGCTTGTATGGGAATTTTAAACATGTGCCGAGGAATTAAATCCTTCAACTTTTCGCACATTAATCTACCCCTCTGTTCAGCTCTATCTCGATGAACTAAAATACTGAGAGCATCTACGGGCTCATCGTTAACTAAAATTTGCATTTTGACTAAATAATCCTGTCTATATTCAAACATCTGATAATCAAACGAAGCATATCCTTTTGTTATGCTTTTTAACCTGTCGTTAAAATCGAACACGACTTCATTAAGGGGGAGATCATATACAACCATTGCTCTGGTCCCTACATAAGTAAGGTCTAACTGAATTCCACGCCTATCCTGGCAAATTTTTAAAACATCGCCCAAGTATGTATCCGGAACAAGAATAGTAGCCTTAATCCGTGGTTCTTCCATGTGATCCACATATGTCGGATCAGGCATGTCAGCAGGGTTATGCAACTCTACAAATTTCCCATCCCTCATATAGATATGATAAATTACTGAGGGCGCCGTAGTTATAAGATCTATATAGAATTCACGTTCAATCCGCTCCCGAATAACCTCTAGGTGCAAAAGGCCTAAAAAACCACAGCGAAACCCAAAACCTAGGGCTGCAGATGTCTCCATCTCATGTGAAAAAGAAGCATCGTTCAATCCTAATTTATCTATAGCATCTCGTAAATCCTCAAACTGAGAGGCATCTACAGGAAATAGACCGCAAAATACCACTGGTTGTGCGGGCTTAAACCCATCCAGGGCTACCTCTATTCCATTTTTTTCAGAGGTAATTGTATCCCCTACTCTAGTATCTCTAACCTGTTTGATCGACGCCGTAATAAATCCAATTTCACCCGGGCCTAATTGATCAACTGCTTCCATTTCAGGGCGAAAGACTCCTATTTTCTCTATTACATGTACCGAATTATTAGACATCATACGAATTCTATCAGATTTTCTTAGTACCCCATCAATCACACGAACTAGCACTATCACGCCTAGATAAGCATCATACCAAGAATCTACGAGCATGACTTTCAATGGTGCATCTCTTGACCCTTTTGGTGAAGGTAGCTGGGTTACTATGGCCTCTAAAGTATCTCGTATCCCCTCCCCAGTTTTTGCAGAAACTCGGATTGCGCCAGATGCATCAATTCCGATCACATCTTCGATCTGTTCAGCTACCCTATCACACTCACTTGCAGGAAGATCTATCTTATTCAGTATTGGGACTATCTCGTGATCCGCTTCAATCGCCTTGTAAACGTTGGCTAGAGCTTGCGCCTCCAC
>JAQBUS010000242.1 GCA_027623875.1 Pseudomonadota bacterium | reverse complement strand
TGACTCCGGAGACGTCCAGGACCTAAAGCACTTAGCAAAAATTTTTAAGGTTGCAAGGTTAACGCCAAACGTCAGACACTGGCTACCTACGCGCGAAGCTTGGATACAGAGGTACCAGCATCGAGCGCCAGACAACTTAGTAATTAGATTTTCCATTCCCATGATTGATCAGAAAGCTTCTGGCAATTGGAAAAACACGTCAACTGTAGTAACCTCCGGTGCTACGTGCCCTGCTCCGAATCAGGGCAATGCGTGCCTGAGCTGCAGAGCGTGCTGGGATCCTTCTGTTAAGAATGTGGCCTACGGTGTGCACTAGCATGCTGCAGGCCCATACAAATATGCCCGGATGTTCTACCACCAGTTAGATCCTAATCCGACTGGTGCCGGGCTCCAAGCTACAAGCCGCAAGCGTCAAGCAACAAGCTGCAAGCCGCGGCAATCTGTCATCTATGCATCAAAAATGGGTATGATAATCTGGTCCCGAGCTGCAAGGGAGCTAGTCTCGACGATCCGGTCTAAACCATGCGAAGCGTGTATCCGGGGAGAAGCAGGCGGCAGCTCACAACAACAGAAAGGAAAATATGATAAGAACAGACAGACCAAAAGACATAGACGTGTATTACAACGATCACATCAAGATGGGCATCATCAGACGCCTTCAGGAGGTGAAGACTTGGGCCCAGCTCATGGGCATCCAGAGCGCGGTACACGAAGCAATTTCCAACGAGCAAATGGAAGAGAAAGCCGAACGAGAAGAGTTCGAAAAGTGGAAGCTTTCCAAAAGGGACGACTCAAACATCCCAGAATAAATTCTATCACGGCCCCGGCGCGAGCTGGGGCCATCATCATGCATCCCATCCCGAAGCCTCAAGCTACAAGCGTCAAGCTCCAAGTTGCTCAAGGTGCAAGCGGCAAGCTTCAAGCCCCAAGCAGCAAGCATCAAGCTGCAAGCCACGAGCTGCAAGCTCTTCAATATTTTTTCCTTCGTAAAGTTTCGAGATGCTAGAAGCGAGAGACTTTACTAGAATAAATGTATTCTCAGGATGGCGTATATGGAAGCTAATTTGGTGCGGCGAGAGGCGTACTGAATTACCTGTTGTCACCTTTAGTTCAACTGTGAAAAATGTTTTATTTTTATTATATCCCAATAGATCTGGAGTGCCTAATGAGCTCATGTTTTCTATTCTTGTCCATGAAATATTAGGGGTGAATGCTTTCCATTCTTTCCAAAATTTACTCTCGGGTTTCAAGGTAACTACAACTTTTTAATAACCTGTCCCATACGCCATTTTTCTTTCTCAATTGTGATGACTAATCGGTGTGTTTCTCTGACTCCAAACAATTTATTTTCCATTAATTGCATACCGGAAATATCATAAAACTCTCCGTTGGGTAGGCACACTTGAACTCTGGCATTGGTAGCTGCATCTGATGTTAGGAATTTTTCTAGAACTAATTTTAAATCTTTAGTTTTCATTCAATAGTGATGCCATTGTCTAAAACAATTTTTTCATCTGTCTCAATCCAAACTTTAGCACCACAAGGTAAGGGTTTGATTGGAGAATATACTAATTTAGATTTACCAAATATTTCTACCTCATTAGCATAAATATTAGATTTAGAAGTTTTAACAGTTATAACAGGGTCATTAGTTCCATTTTTTTTATTAGATCTTATGACGTGTTGATTAATATGTATTTTCTTTTTCATAACTTCTTTTTAACCTGGGGCCCAGTATCT
Source organism: Pseudomonadota bacterium (assembly GCA_027623875.1). GTDB lineage: Bacteria > Pseudomonadota > Alphaproteobacteria > Rhodobacterales > Rhodobacteraceae. The sequence continues at coordinate 1,725 of JAQBUS010000242.1, read as the reverse complement.
AGATTAACATAACAAGGTTCATCTTCGTAAGCCGACCCCAGATCGTAGGAAAAAACAAAACTGTTAACCACAACAATAATTGATTTTCAATTGACATATAGTCAATGTTACCTTAAAAGTCAACCCTATGGGTTTACCAAAAACACTAACAGAAATGCAGATGAAATTTGCTTATGAATTAGTAAGCAATGAAGGTCGAAAAACAAAGACTGAATGCGCAATTGACGCTGGCTATTCTAAAGATGCAGCCAGAGTAATGGCAAGTAAATTAACTAGTCCAAAAACATATCCATTAGTAGTAAAATACATTGGAGAACTAAGAGAGGAATATCAAAAAAAATATGAAATCACCTTTGAAAACCATATTGCAGAGCTGGCAAAATTACGTAATGAAGCAAGAGAAAAAAAGGCATGGAGTGCTGCTGTTAACGCGGAAGTGGCTCGTGGAAAAGCCGCAGGACTTTACGTCGAACAAAAAATAATTAGGACCGGTAAGCTAGAAGATTTATCTTCTGAACAATTAGAGTCCAGATTAAGACAGATAATCGACGAGTACTCACCGATCCTAGAAGGTGTTGAAGTTGATGAACTAAAAGATCAGGTTAAGAAACAATCAGCCCTATCCACGCAAGGATTACCAAAAACAGTATACCCAATTCTGCATGAGAATGATCAAGTTTCATTAGAATCCGATACTTATGCTTCGTCTTCATCATCAGAAGAATCTTCATCATAATACTCATCTTCTTCTGGTTCGTAATTTTCATTACCATCACAAACACATTTCTCTCTGATCATTTCAATATCGTCCATAATTCTGTCCAATATATCTTCAATCATTTCTTGTTTTTTCTTAGCCATGTTTTCTCCTCGGTTAGATGTTTATTTTTTCCAATTTGATAATGCATCCAATTGGGAAAATGTTTCTATCACTAAAAGATTCTTCTGTAGAGTCATAACTTGCAAAAGTTTTTAAAAACTTCTTAGTTTTTTCAAACACATATCCATAACTGATCATTTCAGCGCATTTCATTTTGTTAAATTCCTCTAAATTGGCATGACCGGAGTCTCCTAATATATCAATCCACGTTATTCTGTAGAAATAATAACGTTTTTTATTAATAATAGCCGCTTTATATTTAGATTTTTTGTTTTTTACCATGAGATCAACTTTACTATATAGTACTTATCACAACTATTTGATATTATTAAACGCGAAAATATTTTTTTAAAGTGTGTCAAGTGTGTAAACATAGAATAAGTCTTATATATCAATGTCTTATTCGGTCACACTTTGGTCACAAAAACACACGACCATAAATAAGTTATTGATTTTAAAGTTTAAATTGCACATTGTATTTTGTGACCACTATTTTTTTCTAAATCTAGTAATTTTTTGTTTACTATTATTGTTTTTTTCTATGTAATTAGCCATTTTTTTACATGCCAAAATCCACTTTTTATACGCTAGTTTCCTGTCGCCCGCTGCTAGACTCCAGTGACTAGCCGCTAGTTCATCACATTCGCGGTTAAGTTGTGCTATTATTTTATGGTCCATGTCTATTTTTTCAACTCATAGTACTTATCAACACGCCTCAACCACTCGCCTTGCCAGTTTCTAAAGTCCTGTCCATTGATAATAAACCGTTGAAAGAAACAATCTGGAGTACACATCAAGATAACACCTTGCTCAATACCAGTTCCATAAACATAGTTATGTGCCAT
>JAQBUS010000241.1 GCA_027623875.1 Pseudomonadota bacterium | reverse complement strand
ATAAAGTCGAAATGAGTTCCATCACCTCTGTAGCATACGTCAAAATTTCAGAACCATAACTGTTTTTCCATAGCTTGAGATTCCACTCAAATTCACCAACCTTTAAATCTGTTTTCGGAAAGTAACATTGGGCATCAACATTATTATTGGCAGTATTAACTATGATATCCTTTAAAAAATAATCACTTATGTTTTCATAAAAATTAAGTCTTGCAACATCATATTCTGATAGATTGGAAAGAAGTAACCCCTCAGCCAGACTACCAGTTTTTTTACATAGAACTGGATAGTGCGCATTTTTAACTTGTAATATTGCATGATCACTTACCGTTGCATAATTTGTTTCACCACACCTGCCTTGAACAACTCGAAGTAACGGAAGATGCCGTAATGTTCCAAACAAAAAAATTGGTTTCAATTCGATATCCAATCTATACCCAGAATTGTTTATTCAGCCTTGCTAATCGTTATTTGTGTGACATCACAATTGCCATGAAGAAAAGTTCCAGCACAAGAAGTTAAATAAAAATCCCACATCTTTTTGAAACGCTCATCAAAGCCTAATTTAACAATTTCATCCCATCGAGAATTAAATACTTTATGCCATTTTCTTAGTGTTTGACTATAACTTTGGCCAAATTCAATTGACCTTTCAACCCTAAGCCCAGCTTTAATAATTTGATCCTTTAAAACTCTACGGCTGGGAAGCATTCCACCTGGAAATATATATTTCTGAATAAAATCAACTCCCTTTCTATAAGAATCCCATCGACTATCATCCAAAGTTATAACCTGTAGTGTAGCGTTGCAGCCAGGCTTCAATCGATCTCGCACCGTTTCAAAATATACAGGCCAATATTTCTCTCCAACCGCTTCAAACATCTCGATGGACGCTATGCCATCATACTGGCCCTTTTCGTCCCGATAATCTTGGAGTTTAATTTCAACAAGATCACTTAAACCCTTTCTCTGAACTCTCTCCACGGCGTAATCATATTGCTCCTTTGAAATAGTAAGGCCGGTCACCTTGATGCCACGTTTAGATGCGGCGTACTCACAAAATCCGCCCCAGCCGCACCCTATTTCGAGTATGTGATCTCCAGCTTTAACATCAAGCTGATTGATAATGTTTTCATATTTTTGTTCTTGAGCTTTTTCAAGGGTTTCTGAACCAGTTTTAAAGTAAGCTGAGCTATAGGTCATACTCTTATCCAACCAAAGGGAATAGAATTCATTGCCCAAATCATAGTGATAACTAATGTTTTTTCTCGCTTGTCTTTTTGAGTTTGAATGCCACCAAAATCTAACCCGCTCATAGGCTCTTACTAACGAAACTCCAGGGAACCCATTATAGAGATCTTCATTATCTGCATGCATTAAATCCATAAAAATTTGTAGATCAGGTGTGGTCCACCAGCCATCGAGATAGGCATCTGAAAATCCAAGATCTCCCTCACGGATTAAACGCGAAAACAATTCCTCATTGTGAACCGTGAATTCAGCCTCTGGGCCCGGACTTAAACCTTCCGCTCTAAAAACCCTGCCGTCATCAAGCTTTACATCTAAACGACCATTTTTAATTCGTTTAATTGTTTGAAAAGCTTGGTTAAAATATCGTGGGAGATTTTTTTGCCCCTCACAACTAAAGAATACTTTCATATATTACTCCATTGTTTTTATCAAATATAAACAAAACCACTCCTCCACTCAACAAAAAAATTAAAACTTTTAATTACTTATTGGAGTAGGCATGAAGGGACTTAGCCCTACCGTCCGCCAACGAAATAGATGGTTGGGGGTAAGAATCTTTTATAGTCAAATTCCACTCTCTTGGAATTGCTCGAAAATAATCGATACCTTCCTGACCTCCATCACTATATACCTCAGCCAGAAATTTAATTCTGTATTCACAGTTTTTGTCAAATCTTTCAGCCTGGCTGTCGGGGTTAAATATACGAAAATATGGTGAAGCATCTGGACCTGATCCAGCAGCCCACTGCCATCCCATCGCGTTTGCCGCGGGATCCCAATCTATAAGACACTCCGAAAACCAACCTGCACCCACCTTCCAATGGGTCATAAGGTGTTTAGTTAAATAAGAAGCAACTATCATTCTTCCGCGGTTATGCATTGTTCCAGTCACGTACATCTCTCTCATAGCTGCATCAACCAACTCAACGCCAGTTTTACCACGACACCAGGCATCTGAGCTTTCTGAACTATCAGACCAAGGAAATTTATCCCAACCATCTCGCCAATTTCGATCCAAAATATGAGGCGTATAATAGGCTAAATGATATGAAAACTCCCTCCAGACTAGCTCTTTTAAAAAGACCTCCGCCTCTTCATTCCCCTTTAAAAAAGACTCGTGAGCAGCAATCCAACAAGAACGAATACTGATTTCACCATATGTAAGGTTCTCTGACAATCCGGAGGTTCCCTTCTTAGATGGGAAATCCCTACTACTGTTATAAAGCATCACTCTATCAGAAATAAACTCCTGGAGTCTGTCCTTGGCTTTATCCTCACCAACGCAGGTATGTTTAAATACAATATCTGCTCCACGGTTCATTTTAAACGCAAGACCCCAAGATAATAGCTCATCACTTTTAGGCCAAAGCTTAGGGGGTCGCAATTTTTCTACCTTAGGTAATTCGGGAGCGATATATCTATCCCTTACTGAATTCCAATAGGGTGTATAAACCTTATAAAACCCTCCAACTTTTGTCTTTACTGTCCAAGGTTCAAATAACAAATGTCCTTGATGGCTTTTGACTTTTAAACCCTTAAGCTCAAGCTCTGTTTTTATGATTTTGTCTCTGGAAATTGCTGCGGGGTCATAAGCCCGTGTCCAGTGGACCTCATTTGCTCCAGTTTCTTTTATAATTTCGCTTATTACACTTAGAGAGTTTCCACGGCGTAGAGTTAATTTTGAAGAAATATTTGCCAACGTCTCTGTGAAGGAGGTTAAAGCTAAACCAAGCCGCCACTGAGGTGCAGCTCCGTAGTTTTGAAAAATCTCATCTAAAATAAAAACCGGTATAATTGGCCTCCCAAGTCCTGATGCCTCCGATAACCCAACATGATCTCCTAGCCTTAAGTCTCTCCGGAATAAATAGATTATTGGGGTATCATTATTCATTTATTAGGCATATTAAATCAGTTCATCTAACGCAGAAATCAGCTTATTAACTTCGGATATATCGTTATAGTGAACAAATGAAAGCCTTAATACTCCAACTTTTGCATCAACACCCATCGCATTAAGTGGACGCATTCCATAGAAATCCCCCCCCGCTGCCATAATTTTTTTTCTTGCGAGCTTAACTGCTAACTCTTGCGGACTTCCCTGAACCTCAAGTGCTACTGTTGGCGCTCTTTTGTTGGCATCAGACGGCCCTATAAGACGAACTGAGTTCTTAGCAGATGCATAATCTAATAATGGTTGTAATAGCTTCACCTCATACTCTCTAAAAAG
>JAQBUS010000240.1 GCA_027623875.1 Pseudomonadota bacterium | reverse complement strand
CCCATAATAACCTCAATGTTGGTTATCTAGGACAGCCCCAATTTTTATTTAAAAAGATACTACCTTAAGCCCTTAAAAAAGCTCTTTATAAGAAGTTCACATTCTCGATCACTAATCCCATCATACACTTCGGGCTTGTGATGGCTTTGTGGCTGTTCAAATATGCGAGCTCCGTGAAGAACTCCGCCCGATTTAGGGTCAGCAGCGCCAATATAAAGTCTTCTTATCCTAGCATGTGCTATCGCTCCAGCACACATACCGCATGGTTCTAAAGTTACATATAAGTCATAATCTGGAATACGTTGAGAATTCAGTCTCTGGCAAGCTTCTCGAATAGCTAAAAGCTCAGCATGTGCAGAAGGATCTGAAAGTTCCCTAGTCCTATTGCCTGCTCTAGAAATAATCTCACCAGATGCAGAAACAATAACAGCCCCAATAGGGACCTCGCCTCGACTTCTGGCAAACTTTGCTTCATCTAAAGCTATTTGCATATAGTTTATAAATTCCATACTCCGCCATTCTGTTATAGCATTGAATTGATCAAAACCTCTTTAAAACTTTAAGACTTCATAAGACAGGAAAAAATGACAGATAAACCAAACCCAGGCGACAGAATTGCAAAAGTTTTATCTAGAGCAGGAATAGCTTCCCGTAGAGGTGCTGAAACGCTCATACTGGAGGGCAGAGTTAAAGTTAATGGCCGTACGATTGTAAGCCCAGCACTTAACGTAACAAGCAAAGACACAATAACTGTAAATGACGAGCCAGTTGGACCGGCAGACATATCCCGATTGTGGCGCTATAATAAACCTTTAGGATTAGTCACTTCTACAAAAGAAGGAAGAGGAAATGTCTTCGACACTCTTCCTAAAAATATGCCAAGGGTAATGAGTGTCGGCCGTTTAGATATTAACTCAGAGGGCTTGTTGCTTCTTACCAATGATGGTGCTCTCAAGCGAAGTTTAGAATTGCCATCCACAGGATGGCTCCGTAAATATCGCGTTCGCGTTAGAGGGTATCCAACTGAGAAAACCCTTTTACCTCTAATAAAAGGGATAACTTTAGGAAACGAAAGATTTCAACCCATGGAGGTCGTCCTCGACCGGCAACAGGGTGCCAACGCATGGCTTACGATCGGAATACGCGAAGGTAAAAATAGAGAAATAAGGCGGGCGATCGAAGAAATAGGGTTCCAGGTAAATCGACTTATTCGAATAGGCTATGGGCCATTTAGGCTTTTAGATCTTAAACCTGGAGAGGTAGAAGAGATTAAACAAAAAGTTATAAGAGATCAGATCGGCGAATTTACGGGTGAGATAAAACCCAAGGAAAAAGATAATTCAGAGAAACTGGATTCAAAAGAAAAAAAGAAAATTTAAAAGACATATTAAAAATTAAAGGCGAAAGTTTTATTAATGAGAGCATTAGTACAAAGAGTTTCACAGGCCTCTGTCTCTGTCGATAAGATACAAATCTCTGGCATATCATCTGGCTTGTTAATCTTAATTTGCGCAATGCAAGGAGACACATCTGAAACCGCAAAGAAGATTGCAAAAAAAGCGGCCAACCTAAGGATCTTCCCCGATCAAGATGGCAGAATGAATTTATCCCTATTAGATACCGGAGGCTCAGCATTGATTGTAAGCCAATTCACTCTTGCGGCAGATACCAGTCGAGGTAATAGGCCAGGATTCTCTCAATCCGCCCAAGGTCCTTTTGCTGAAGAATTATACGAAGACTTCAAAGAAGCCTGCTCCGAACTAGGTGTTCCAATTCAGGCAGGAGTGTTTGGCGCAAATATGCAAGTTGAGCTAATCAACGACGGTCCAACAACTATATGGCTTGACCAAAACTAAAATGTTATACTAATAAAGTTATGGGTTTTTACCAATTGAAACTGGATAAACTTTAAAATTTACGCTCTCTAGAAGAGCCTTATTATTGCTACCTTGAAGTATTTTACACACCTCAATGGCATCCTTAGCTTTAATTGTCTTTGGCTCTGATATACCCACTTGATCAAATAAATCGTTAATAGCAGTTTCAGTTTTCTCTCCCCATCGCCCATCCGTTGACCCCGTATCGAAAGCTGTCTTACTAAGAAATTTCTGAATGCATAAAATATTAGTTTCAGAAAAAGCAGTACTAACAGAAAAGATTAAGGTTCCTATTATTAAGAGTGTAAATCTCACCTTAATCACCCAAATATATGTGTATAAGCGCGGGGAATATTCTTATCTTGGAAGACTGCTTCGGCAATCACATCATGATCAAGTCCAAAGGCAGCCTCTATACACGCCGCGCACACAGACCGGTAATCAATTGTAGCGTATAAATCTCGTTTCTCATACAGCTCGCCCGTAGATAAACCTGGCCAATTTGCAATTACACTTGATCTCTTAATGAGGCCACCGGCTAATAAACCAACTGAACCATATCCGTGATCCGTACCCGCAGAGCCATTTTCTTTAACAGTCCTTCCGAATTCTGTCATGGTTAGAACAATTGTATTTGCCCACTGCTCTTGAAGGTTGTTACGAAGATTGTCGAAAGCATTATCGATAAGAGTAAATAACTCTGGGTGATGGCCCGTATCACTACCAATCTCAGCATGATCATCAAACTGAGGTATAGTAATAACTGCCACCTTTGGTCCATCTACCTCTCTCAGAGATCGGCCAGCCTCTGAAGCCAAGCTAAGAGGATCACGTGCAGAACCACGTCTTCCCCTCATACTCTTTGATGAACGCCTTAACTTATCAATTGCCCGGGCAATACTGCCCTCATGAGTATCCTGAATGAGTTTCAAAACTTCTGCAGAAGGCAACCTCGCATTCCTAAGGTGCTCTGGATAAAAATTATCATAATCGGTTGCTCCCTTTATTATTAAAGGTGCCTGTAAAGACATAGCCTTTCCGGTTATTTTGGCAATGCCCATGGCTCTTCCTAGCCAACCCGTCTTTGAAGAAAATGGATTTAATAACCCCCCTTGCAAAACATTCTGTCCTTCAAAGTGCGATCGACCAGTATACGGAAACGACGTCGCGTGAATGATTGAGGCCTCTTCATTGGCTAGCATTTTAGAAAAAGTCTTAAAATTTGGATGTAAAGCAAACAAAGGATTAATCTTTAACGCTTTAGACGCAACCAGTGCTTTTCTTTGCTTTAAAAGATTATCGTCACCTATTGGTGGTACGGCAAGAAGCCCATCCATTCCACCCTCTAAAAGTAACTACTATTCTCCCAGAAACAGCCTCTTTTGTGAATCCATGGACCGGATAACCGGATAGAAACAAACCAGCACCTGTTCCCGAAAGAAAATGTCTGCGTGTTAACATCTAAACCTCCATAAAGTCGGCACTGCATAAAGCAATTATGAACTTAGACCGCTTATCGGATGCCATCTTGATAGATCTTTTAGATCTATCTGAAAAATCTAAAATTTCTGCAATTTCTTCTCCAGAGCGTTTTGGTTTTGCATTAAAA
>JAQBUS010000239.1 GCA_027623875.1 Pseudomonadota bacterium | reverse complement strand
TAAAAACCTTTGTAAGTTTTATGCCCTTATTTTAGATATACTATATCAATTTAGATTAATTTTTAATCATTTGTATAAAATAAGATCATTTTATAGTAAAAATTCTTCACATCTCTTCTTTAATGCCTACTCGTATAGTTAAATTTAACAAGGAGAATGATTATGAATGGTGCGGACACAGCGTGGATAATGGTTGCAACAGCATTGGTGTTATTTATGACGCTGCCGGGGCTCGCTTTATTTTATGGGGGTCTGGTTAGAGCTCGTAATGTGTTATCTGTATTTACCCAATGTTTTGGCATTGCTTGTCTCATGTCACTACTATGGCTAGCAGTTGGGTACTCAATCGCATTTGGAGACCACAACTCTTATTGGGGAGGCCTGGGTAAACTCTTTATTCTAAACCTCACACCAGATACACTCTCTGGGACAATACCCGAAGTTCTATTTTTCTCTTTTCAAATGACCTTTGCAATTATCACTCCCGCTCTGATCGTAGGGGCCTATGTGGAACGAATATCTTTTGCTTTCGTAATGATGTTTTCAGGCCTCTGGATGCTGTTAGTTTATGCTCCCGTAACTCATTGGGTATGGGGTGGAGGTTTACTATCTGGGAGTGATGGTTCACTATTTGAAAATGGCGTCAAAGATTTCGCTGGTGGGATAGTAGTGCACGAAACTGCTGGATTAGCTGCTTTGGTTTTAGCCTTTATTTTAGGACCTCGCCGCAACAAAAGTGTTCCACCGCATAATCCTGGATATGTAATGTTAGGTGCAGCAATGTTGTGGGTGGGATGGTTTGGCTTCAATGGTGGATCGCAGTTAGCCGCAGACGGTGGTGCAGCAATGGCTATTACAGTAACCCACATCTCCGCTGCTGCCGCCTCACTCACATGGGCCCTCTATGAACGCATAAAATACGGACGAGCATCACTGGTTGGAATGGTCACCGGAACGATAGCAGGATTAGCTTCGATTACCCCTGCGTCTGGCTGGGTATCTCCTTTGGAAGCTTTAATTATCGGAGCAATTGCTGGTGTATTATGTCAAATTATATGTGGGTTCATTAAGAGGAAATTGAATATAGATGACACACTAGACGTTTTTGCAGTACATGGTATCGGAGGGATTTTTGGTACAATCATGTTGGCCGGCTTTGGTTACGCTGGGTGGACCGAACAACTGGGTTCAATATTTATCGTAGGACTGTTTACTATAGTAATGACAACTTTAATAGTTAAGGGTCTTGCTACAGTAATAACAATTAGAGTGTCTGAAGAGGATGAAATTTCTGGATTAGATAGAGCATCACACGGCGAACGTGCCTATGACCTCACGTCTTAAGTATGCAAGTTCGAATTTAGATCAATTTCTCTCAAATTAATTTGAGAGAAATTAAAAAACCCGTTCAGGAAAAAGTTTAACTAACCTAATGCCTTAGATAAACAGCTAAAGACGTGAGTAAAATTAGATAAAGATTAACCTTGAAACTCTGTAAGTTTATCTTCCCAAGGAAATAATATTGGCTGGCAGAGTTGGTAGCAGCGGGCTTCCGTGTATCCCAAAAAATGATTATGGCTTTTATACCCCATCTTCACAGGAGTCGAACGGGCTCCCTCCCAGGAGAGCAAATAGATATATCAGATGACATCAATATTTGAATTTTGCATCTGATCCTTTACTGTGATATTCGTAAATACAGTTAAATTTTCACATTTATTTTAGGTAGGAGTAAACGTTATGTACTTGGAAGATATGTTAGGTTTCATTTTCCAACCAACCATCTGGCTGTTCATTTTTGTTGTGGTGGTCTTACGGGCATCAATCAAATTCGTGCCCCATAACCGCACTTATGTCATCGAACGATTTGGGAAATTCAAAGGAGTGCAGGAAGCAGGGCTTAATTTTATTATCCCCTTTCTAGACAAGGTTTCTGCCGACCGCTCTCTAAAAGAACAAGCCGTCGACGTGGAAGGTCAAAGCGCGATCACTAGAGACAATATATCTCTTACTGTTGATGGGGTGCTGTATTTTCGTGTACTTGATCCCTACAAAGCAACCTATGGCGTTGACAATTATGTCTTTGCTGTGACCCAACTGGCGCAGACCACGATGCGTTCGGAACTGGGTAAGATGGAGTTGGATAAAACTTTCGAAGAGCGCGACGTACTCAATACCAATATCGTCGCCGCCATAAATCAAGCCTCTGCCGCTTGGGGGGTGCAGGTTCTACGCTATGAAATCAAAGATATCGTGCCACCGCAATCGGTGATGCAGGCAATGGAAGCCCAGATGAAAGCAGAGCGTGTGAAACGGGCGCAGATTCTAGAATCGGAGGGTGACCGCCAAGCAGCGATCAACCGTGCCGAAGGAGAGAAGGCCTCGGTGGTGTTGGCAGCCGAAGCCGAAAAAGAAAAGCAAGTCCTGCGTGCCGAGGGTGAGGCTAAGGCCCTTGTTGCCGTGGCCGATGCACAGGCCAAGGCCTTGGTGACTGTCGGCAAAGCCGCTGACACCCCTGCTGGACAAAAGGCGGTCCAACTTGAGCGGGCAACTAAGGCAATCCACGCCAAAGAAATGATCGCCAAACACTCATCGCTGGTTTTGTTGCCTGATAGTGCGACCGATGCGGCTTCCGTCGTTACTCAAGCAATGGCAATCATCCAGAAAATTTCTACGATCAATGCATCAACTATGGCAACAAAGCCCCAAACTGAACCAACCGGTGACTCTGAATCTTCCGGCCCTTGGGGTGGGTGAAATGGACCCGCAGAGCTTTCAAATGCCGCTGGAGCAATGGCTATTTATTTTAGGAATTGGCCTTTTAGTTATCGAGATTGTCTTTCTTGGTTTTGCAACTTTTGTGTTGTTTTTTGTTGGTCTTGCGCTGCTCATTGTGGGCGCATTAATGTCCCTTGGGGTGCTGCCAGTTGGGATTAACATTGCAATTCTTGCAGTGTCTTTGTTGTCAATCACTGGAGCGGTTGTACTATGGAGGCCACTAAAAGCTATTCAATCACCGAAAGAGGTTGCCAATATCGAAATTGGCTTTGTCGGGCACCGGTTTCAGGTACAGACAGACATCTCGCCGGACTTCCCAGGCACCTACACCTATTCAGGTATCTCCTGGAGTGTTATTAGCGACACTGCGATCGACAGGTTGACCCAGGTCAAAGTGATAAAAGCAGATGTTGGCCAGCTCACAGTTACCCCAGTAGATAATACACTGGATCGGGAGTAAATACCTAGTGTATCCACCTACTGAGTGTACACAGAAGTGAGCGCCAGATGAACACGCATTTTAAGTTTTGTGAAGATAGACTAGAACGCATCACCGACTGGATGCAAAACCACGTCACGCAAGGTCGTTTGGCCGGACTGTCCGTGCAAATCGCGCGCCCAAATCATATTATCTATAAGCATCACTGCGGATTGGCCGATCGCGAAGCAGGCATAAAGGTTGATGATCAAACGCTCTGGCGTATTTACTCTATGA